>JAAAPG010000099.1 GCA_009908405.1 Alphaproteobacteria bacterium
AAAAGCCCTTCCAGCACATCGACCAGAACCGCGTCGCCCGGCGTGAACAGCGCCGCGATTTTCTGCGCGTATTGGTCGAACCCGGCCACGTCCTGCCGCGCAAGGTTGAAAACGCGCGCGGCGTTGTCCTCCTCCTGTGGCGGGATGGTGAACACCCGGCGAAAGGCCGCGACCTCTGTGCGGGTGACCTGCCCATCGGCCTTGGCCAGTTTCGCGCCAAGCGCGATCACCGCGATGGTAAAGCCGACGCTGCGTTCGGGCGGCGTGCGCAACCGTTCGAACACTGACGACAGCGATTCGCCCTTGCGCAGCGCGGCAAGCAGTTCGGCAATGCGGGACCAGATCGACATGGAGGACAGGATACGCGAAAGCGCCATGATCGTCACAGGGTTTTCTGCATGAGCACAAGATCGTGGTATCGGCCGAATTTCCAACCCACCTGCGGCATGGTCCCGACATGCACGTAGCCATGCGCGGCATGAAACCGGACCGACCCGGTATTCGACCCGGTGATGGCGGCCACCATGACATGATGCCCGGCGGCGCGCGCGTGATCTTCCAGCGCCGTCATCAGCCGTGGCCCCAGCCCCCGCCCGCGCGCGGCCGGGGCAAGGTTGATGGTATGCTCCATGCAGCGCGCATAGCCCAAGCCGCCGCGAAACTGCGCGTAAGCGGCAAAGCCCAGCAGCCCGTCCGCGTCTTCGGCCACGAAGAACGCGCCCGGCCCGGCGTGGCGCGTGGCGATCATCTCGGCAATTTCCGCCGGGTCACGTTCGACGGGGTTAAAGGTGACGACGGTGTCGCGGATGATCGGGTTCCACAGCGCGCAGATCGCGGGCGCGTCGGCGGCGGTGGCGGGGCGGATCGTGGCCATGGGGCGCTCCGGGCTGGGATTGGCGCGCCGCTTTGCGCCACACCCCGCGCGCCGTCAAGCCCCTGCACGGATGCACAGACCATGCGCGGGCTTTGCGAATGGCCGCGCCCCCTGCCCTGCGTCTATGTCCGTGCCAGCGACAAACACGTGAAAGGAAATGACATGACCAATACGCAACTGCTTGTGGCCCGCGTTTTGCTGGGGCTTCTGTTCGTGGTGTCCGGCATCGGCAAACTGGGGGACGTGGCGGGCTTTGCCGGCTACATGGCGTCGGGCGGCGTTCCGGCCTTCCTGGCCTGGCCGGTGGTGCTGTTCGAGATCATCGGCGGCCTGGCCCTGATCGCGGGCTTTCAGACGCGGATCGTGGCCTATGCGCTGGCCGCGTTCTGCGTGGCATCGGGCCTGCTCTATCACTTCGACCCGTCGAACCAGATGCAGATGACGCAGGTTCTCAAGAACCTTGCCATCGCGGGCGGTTACGTCGCGCTTGCCGTGACGGGTGCAGGTGCGCTGTCGCTGGACGCGAAACTGGGCGCAGGCAAACTGCGCAGCGCATAACCATCAGGGCGGGCCGCTACGGCCCGCCTGTTTCACCCGTGGCCGCGCGCCGTTCGGACCAGATCAAGGATTTTCTTGGACGCTTCCGGGATATTCGTGCCCGGCCCGAAAATCGCCTTCACGCCCGCATCGAACAGGAATTCGTAATCCTGCTGCGGGATGACGCCGCCACAGATGACAAGAATATCCTCTGCCCCGGCGGCTTTCAGTTCCTTGACCAGTTCCGGCGCCAGCGTTCGGTGCCCCGCCGCTTGGCTGGAAATCCCGATGATATGCACGTCATTGTCGATGGCGTCCTGCGCAGCCTCGGCCGGGGTCTGGAACAGCGGGCCGACATCGACATCGAACCCGATATCGGCGAAGGCGGTCGCGATGACCTTGGCGCCGCGGTCGTGCCCGTCCTGCCCCATCTTGACCACCAGCATGCGCGGGCGGCGGCCCTCGGCCTCGGCAAAGGCTTCGACATCGGCCTGAATTGCGGCAAAGCCGTCATCGCCTTCATACGCCGCGCCATAAACCCCGGCGAGGGTTTTCACCTCGGCCCGGTGCCGCCCGAACACTTTTTCCATAGCCATGCTGATTTCCCCTACAGAGGCCCGCGCGCGCGCCGCGTTTACCGCCGCGTCCAACAGGTTGCCGCCCTCGGTGGCGCGGCGGGTCAACTCTTCCAACGCCGCGTCGCAGGCGGCTTGGTCACGGTTGGCGCGGATACGCTCCAGCGCGGCGACCTGGCTGTCGCGGACGGCGGCATTGTCGATGTCGCGAATGTCGATCGGGTCTTCTTCGTCCTTGCGGTACTTGTTGACACCGACGATCACCTCGTCGCCGCGGTCGATATCGGCCTGCCGCTTGGCCGCGGTTTCCTCTATCCGCAGCTTGGGCATGCCGCTGGCCACGGCCTTGGTCATGCCGCCAAGCTCCTCGACCTCGTCCATCAACGCCCAAGCCGCCTCGGCCAGGTCATGTGTCAGCTTTTCAACGTAGTAGCTGCCCGCCAGCGGGTCGACGACATTGGTGACGCCGGTTTCCTCTTGCAACACAAGCTGGGTGTTGCGGGCGATGCGGGCGCTGAAATCGGTGGGCAGGGCGATCGCTTCGTCCAGCGCGTTGGTGTGCAGGCTTTGCGTGCCGCCCAAGACCGCCGACATGGCCTCATACGCGGTGCGGATGACGTTGTTATACGGGTCCTGTTCCTGCAAGGACACGCCCGAAGTCTGGCAATGCGTGCGCAACATGCTGGATTTGGGGTTCTTGGGGTTGAATTCTTCCATCACCCGCGACCACAGCAAGCGCGCCGCGCGCAACTTGGCGATTTCCATGAAGAAATTGGTGCCGATGGCAAAGAAGAACGACAACCGCCCGGCGAACGCATCCACATCCATGCCGCGCGCAATGGCGGTGCGCACATATTCGCGCCCATCGGCCAGCGTAAAGGCCAGTTCCTGCACAAGGTTCGCGCCCGCTTCCTGCATGTGGTAGCCAGAGATCGAGATCGAGTTGAAACGCGGCATTTCCGCGCTGGTATATTCGATGATATCCGCGATGATCCGCATCGACGGTTCCGGCGGATATATATAGGTGTTGCGGACCATGAATTCCTTCAGAATGTCATTCTGAATGGTCCCCGACAGCGCCGCGCGGTCCACGCCCTGTTCTTCGCCCGTGACAATGAAATTCGCCAGGATCGGGATGACAGCGCCATTCATTGTCATTGACACGCTGACCTTGTCCAGCGGGATGCCGTCGAACAGGATCTTCATATCCTCGACACTGTCGATGGCCACGCCCGCCTTGCCCACATCGCCCATCACGCGTGGGTGGTCGCTGTCATAGCCGCGATGCGTGGCCAGGTCGAAGGCAACCGACACGCCCTGCTGACCGGCGGCCAGGTTGCGGCGGTAGAAGGCGTTCGATTCCTCTGCGGTGGAAAAGCCCGCATATTGGCGGATGGTCCAAGGGCGGCCCGCATACATCGTGGCCTTCACCCCGCGCGTGTAGGGCGCGAAACCGGGCATGTTGCCCAAGTGCGGCAGGTCAGCGACATCTTCGGCGGTGTAGAGCGGTTGCACCGGGATGTCTTCGAGCGTGTTCCATGTCAGGCTGTCAAGCGGGCGGCCCCGCAATTCCTTGGTGGCGAGTGCGGCCCAAGCGTCTTTCGCGTCGCTCATGGCTGGTCCTTTCTGTGTGATCTGGCGCGCGCCCCGGCAAAAAGCGGGCGCGCCATGGTGTTTTCGGCGCAAAAGCGCCTATATGTCTGACAAGCAGGAGGCACTATGAAACCTATCTTTACCCTTGTTTTCGCGGCTGTTTTCGCAGCGACAACGGGCACGGCGCAATCCGTTCCGGCGGATGCGGACGGCCCCCCCAATGCGGCCCCGATGGCCGAAGACGAATTGTTGTTCCTGGACGCGCGCGAGATCGACGTGCGGGAATATGTCTGGAACCACAGGCTGGTGGTGGTGATGGCCGACACACCGGACAACCCGCAATTCGGTCGCCAACTGGATGAAATCCGTGCCCGCGCGCCCGAATTCCTGACCCGCGACGTTGTGGTGATATTCGATGCCAACCCCGAAGATGCCAGCCCGTTGCGGCAGGTGCTGCGTCCCAACGGTTTCATGACCGCGATCATCGACAAGGATGGAGAGGTCAAGGCGCGCCGTCCCGCCGTGCGCTCCGGACGCGAATTGATGGGCGTGATCGACAAGTTCCCGCTGCGCCGGCAAGAGATACTGGAGCGCAACCCCGCCGGGCGGTGACCGGGTCTGACCAAGCGGAGGCTGCGCCACGCCATTTGTTTCAGGGGGCTGCCGCCCCCATGCGGGGGGAAGCCCCCCGCATTCCCCCGCGAGTATTTGCGGCAAGATGATGTCATGAATAATAACCGTTCTTTTCGGCATATTGCGAGATCAGCCACCAGCCGGGGCCGAACACACCCACAAGCCAGATGACCAATGCCGCGCTCGGGGTCAGCAGGGCCAGATAGCTGCCCCCCGCCACAAGCGCGCCAAGGCCGAAAACCAGCCCCCCGCCATAGACAAGGAAATTGCTGCCAAGCCGGATACGGCTGAGCAACGGGAACAGGCCATGGAACACGGCCATTCCCCCCAAGGGCGGCAGCAGAAGCAGCACGAAATGCCCCTCGCGCAGCCCTTCGGCCACCCGCGTCAGGATGATATAGGCCAGCAACAGCGCCAGCGCGAAACACAGCAGGTAGATCACGAACAGGCGCAGCGGGCTGCGTTTCATCCCTCGAACTCCATGATGACCTCGTCCACCGCAAGGCTGTCGCCCGCGCCGACATTGATCTTGGCGACCACGCCCTTGCGCTCGGCGCGCAGGATATTTTCCATTTTCATGGCTTCGATGGTGGCCAGCGGCTGACCTTCGAACACCTCTTGCCCTTCCTCGACAGCAATTGACATGACCATCCCCGGCATCGGGCACAGCAGCAATTTCGAGGTGTCGGGCGGCAGTTTCTCGGGCATCAATGCGGCCAGCTCGGCCATGCGCGGCGAATGCACGCGCAGCTTCAGGTCGGCCCCGCGCAGGCGCAGGCGGTAGCCGCCGGGTTCGCGCGCGACCTTCATCACCAAGGGCGTGCCGTTCACGGTCAGATGCGCCAGCGGCTGGCCGGGCCGCCAACTGGACGTGATCCGATAATCGCTGCCATCGAGCGTGACACTCGCCCCGTCGCGGTCGGCCTGAATGCTGGCCTGAAAGTTCCGCTGCCCGACGGACACGACCCAGTCGGTACCCACGACGCGTTCATGGTTGTCCATCCGGCCCGACACCCGCGCGCGGCGAATTTCGGCCACGCGGTTCATGGCGCAGGCGCTGGCGGCGACGCGTTTCAGCAAGTCTTCGGGAAGGTCCGCGCCCTCGAACCCCTCGGGGTATTCCTCGGCAATGAACGCCGTCGTGATGTTGCCCGACGCAAAGCGCGGATGGTCCATCACCGCCGACAGGAAGGGCAGGTTGTGGCCAATGCCTTCAACCTCGAATTCGTCCAGCGCAAGCCGCATCTCCTGTAAGGCCGCGTCGCGCGTGGGCGCCCATGTGCACAGCTTGGCGATCATCGGGTCGTAATACATGCTGATCTCGCCGCCCTCATAGACGCCGGTGTCATTGCGCACGGCGCGGGTGGCGTCGACCACTTCTTCCGGCGGGCGGTAGCGGGTCAGACGGCCAATCGAGGGCAGGAAGTTGCGATACGGATCTTCGGCATACAGCCGCGATTCGATCGCCCAGCCGTTTATCGTCAGGTCGGATTGCGCGAAAGGCAGCTTTTCGTCAGCGGCGACGCGGATCATCTGCTCGACCAGATCGACCCCGGTAATGAGTTCCGTGACGGGGTGTTCCACCTGCAAACGCGTGTTCATTTCCAAAAAGTAGAAATTGCGCTCGCCATCGACGATGAATTCCACCGTCCCCGCGCTGGTATAGCCCACGGCAGCAGCCAGCGCGCAGGCTTGCTCGCCCATGGCCTTGCGGGTGGCCTCATCCAAGAAGGGCGATGGCGCTTCCTCGATCACCTTCTGGTTGCGGCGCTGGATGGAGCATTCGCGTTCGTGCAGGTAGACCGTGTTGCCGTGGCTGTCGGCCAGAACCTGGATTTCGATATGGCGCGGTTGGGTGACGAATTTTTCAATGAAAATGCGATCATCGCCGAAACTGCTGGCCGCTTCGTTCTTGGATGACTGGAAGCCCTCGCGCGCTTCGTCATCATTCCACGCAATCCGCATGCCCTTGCCGCCGCCCCCGGCGCTGGCCTTGATCATCACCGGGTAGCCGATCTCGGACGAGATTTTCGCGGCTTCGTCAGCGTCCTCGATCAGCCCCATATAGCCCGGCACGGTGCTGACGCCCGCGTCCTGCGCAAGTTTCTTGGAGGTGATCTTGTCGCCCATCGCCTCGATCGCGTTCGCGGGCGGGCCGATGAAGGCCACGCCCTCGGCGGCGAGGGCTTCGGCGAATTTCATGTTCTCGGACAGGAACCCGTAGCCCGGATGCACCGCTTCCGCGCCCGATTGGCGGATCGCGTCCATGACACGCTCGATCACGATATAGGACTGGTTCGCGGGCGCGGGGCCGATATGGATCGCCTCATCCGCCATTTGCACATGCAGCGCGTGGCGGTCGGCATCGGAATAGACGGCAACGGTCGCAATGCCCATCTTGCGAGCGGTCTTGATGACACGGCAGGCGATTTCGCCCCGGTTGGCGATCAGGATCTTCTTGAACATGCGGTCCTCGTTGGTTGATGGCGGCGGCGGGTCATGGGCGTCAGTCGTCCCACGTGTCGAAGGCGAATTCGCTCGACCCGTCGAAAAGCTGGGGAAAACTGGCTTGGGCGGCGCGCATATCGACCCGCAACAGCGCGTCGTAGCTGGCGGGGTCGAAAGGCTCTTCGGCGGGCACGACCTCGCGGCCGAACAGCCATGACAGGCGGCCCGCATCCAGGTTGCCGCGCTCGAACGGCTGGTCGCCGAAATGCGCGATCAGCGCGCCCAGAAATCCCTCATCCGCGCGCTTGTCGGGAGCGCGACGGTCGGCATAGCGCTGACGCTTGGCCAGCGACGTTACCCCTTTGGGGTTGGCGCGACGAATGGTGAATTGATAATCGGTGCTGGGAAGCCGACCGGGAAAACCACGATGCTTCAGCATGTTGCCCCCTTTTTAATGTAAAGGGGCAAACCGGCAGATCGCGCAAGCCGCGCCGGTGCCAAGATCTGGGTCAGATCAGTATTTCTTGGGCGAAACGGGTTCGGCCACCACCGGTGCCGGGACCGGCTCTGGTTCGGGCTGGTGCTTCGAGCACGCGCCCACAACGAGCGTGGCGCCGAATACGGCCATGATTGCGACTTTCGACATAGGCATCTCCTATCCTTGTAATCAACCGGGACAATACCCCCCGGATGTATTGGAAAGAGGAAGCGGCAGCATCCCCACGACACATACTTAGCCGATGATCCCCGCTTTGGCCACAGAGATTCCACAACGCGAAACGACCCGCGCAGAAAAGATGCAGCGGGTTTCGAGTGACAAGCGGCGTCCGAAGCAGGGAATGCCCACCGCTTCGGACCGTGATCCGCGTTCCGAGGATCAGTACTTCTTGGTTGCGACCGGCTCGACGTAAACCGGTTCCATGATCGGCTCGGCATGGACGGTTTCGGTCTTGCCCGAATGCTTTGCGCAAGCACCAAGGGAAACGACGGCAACAAGGCCGGTGGCCAGAACGAATTTGGACATGAATTTCTCCTGCTCATGTTTGCATGGCGCGGTTTCTTGGTTCGGCGCTGCCACGCGGGTTGTGATGCGATACCGGGAACCGGGACCGACAAAGCCACCATATCGTGAAAGCGATTCGCTGGCCATGAAAATTCAATCGCTGCGGGCGCTTGTGGCGCAACTGCATCATTCTCACAAGGATGAAGCATGTCAGTGCATCCACTCTGTGTCATCCAACGCGCAGATACCGTCTTGAACGGTGAAGGCCTCGAAGAACTGGATAACGGATGGATCGCTCAATCCGAACTGCACTTCCTTGTCCATCAAGGTCACGATCACGCTTGTGCCGTCCGATAGGGTGCCCGACGCGACATGACGCGTGCAGATATCCTGCATATCGGTGAACAATCGGTCGGGATTGCCCTGGTAGCCAGCGACATCCTGCGCCAAGCCCTGCCCGATCATCCGCACCCGCTGGACCCCCTCCTCCACGATCAGGTCCAGCGGGATGGCGCTTGCCCCGGACGGCAGGCGCAACCATTGCTCGGGCGCACCCGAGTCAGAGATGAAGGCAAGACAGGCCAGGGGCAACAACATCACGCGCGGTCCTTACAGCGGAATATTGTCATGCTTTTTCCACGGCATCTTGTCGGATTTGTTGCGCAAGGACGCGAAGGCCCGCGCCACTCGCTTGCGGGTGGATTGCGGCATGATGACCTCGTCGATGAAGCCTTTTTCCGCGGCCACGAAGGGGTTTGCGAAGCGTTCTTCGTATTCCGCGATATGCGCGGCGGTCTTGTCCGCGTCATCCAGCTCGGACCGATAGAGGATCTCGACCGCGCCTTTCGCGCCCATGACGGCAATCTCTGCCGTGGGCCAGGCATAGTTGAAATCCGACCGCAAATGCTTGGAGGCCATCACGACATACGCGCCGCCATAGGCTTTGCGGGTGATGACCGTGACCTTCGGCACCGTCGCTTCGCCATAGGCGTAGAGCAGCTTCGCGCCGTGCTTGATGACACCGGCGTATTCCTGCCCGGTCCCAGGCAGAAAGCCCGGCACGTCGACCAAGGTCAGGATCGGGATTTCGAACGCGTCGCAGAACCGCACGAAACGCGCGCCCTTGCGCGAGCTGTCGATGTCGAGGCACCCTGCCAGCACCATCGGCTGGTTGGCGACCACGCCCACGGTGCGCCCTTCCAGCCGGATGAAGCCGGTGACGATGTTCTTGGCGAACTCCGCCTGCAACTCGTAGAAATCCCCTTCATCCGCGATCTTGTGGATCAATTCCTTCATGTCATAGGGCATGTTGGGGTTGTCGGGGATCAGCGTATCAAGACTTGGCTCCACGCGCGCCGGGTCGTCGAAGAAGGGGCGCACGGGCGGTTTCTCGCGGTTGTTCAACGGCAGCAAATCGACCAGGCGGCGCACCTCGATCAGGGCTTCGACATCGTTTTCGAACGCCGCGTCCGCGACCGAGGACTTGCGCGTATGCGTCAGCGCGCCGCCCAGTTCCTCGGCTGTCACCTGCTCGTTCGTCACGGTTTTCACCACGTCGGGGCCGGTGACGAACATGTAGGAGCTGTCTTTCACCATGAAGATGAAATCGGTCATGGCCGGGGAATAGACCGCGCCGCCCGCGCAGGGGCCCATGATGACGCTGATCTGCGGCACCACGCCCGAGGCGGTGATGTTGCGCTCGAACACCTCGCCATAGGCCGCCAGTGACGCGACACCTTCCTGAATGCGCGCGCCGCCAGAGTCGTTCAGCCCGATGACCGGCGCGCCGTTCTGGATGGCCATGTCCATGATCTTGCAGATTTTCGCGGCATGGGTTTCCGACACCGACCCGCCCATGACGGTGAAATCCTGCGAAAACACATAGACCACGCGCCCGTTGATCGTGCCCCATCCGGTCACGACCCCGTCGCCCATGGGGCGGCTGTCCTGCATGCCGAAATCGACGCAGCGGTGGGCGACGAACATGTCGAATTCTTCGAAGCTGCCTTCGTCCAGCAGCAGCTCCAGCCGTTCGCGCGCGGTCAGCTTGCCCTTGGAATGCTGCGCGGCGATGCGCTTTTCGCCGCCGCCCATGCGGGCCTCATGGCGCTGCGCTTCTAGCTGTTGCAGGATATCCTTCATGCGCTCCCCCTTCGGCGGCAGATCGGTTTGGCGCAACATACTTGCGCAAAACAGGGTTGAAAAGGACAGTTTTGATAATTTGCAAATAGGTCTGCAAATTGCGGCGCTAATTTGCAAATGTCAGCGCAATTATCCTGTGCTTGAAACCGCTGCAATTCGCGCTTACTGCACATGTTCAACACCAAGCAGGTGATCCATGCCACGCGCGCAAACCCGGTTCCTGGACCGCACCACCCCACCCCATGTGGCCACGCTGGTCGCACAATCATCCATTGCCGCGCTGGCGATGAACGTGTTCCTGCCATCCTTGCCCAGCATGGCAACTTATTTCCAGACCGATTACGCGGTGGTGCAACTGTCGGTCTCGCTTTACCTGGCTGTCAACGCGGTGCTGCAAGTGTTCATCGGCGCGCTGTCGGACCGCTACGGGCGGCGCCCTGTCATGCTGGCGTCGCTCTGGGTGTTCGTGATCGCCACGCTGGGCACATTGCTGGCCCCGAACGTGGTCGTGTTCCTGTTGTTCCGGATGCTGCAAGCGGCGGTTGTCACCGGCATTGTCCTGTCGCGCACCGCCATCCGCGACGTTCTGGGCGAAGGCGATGCCGCGTCGCGCATCGGCTATGTCACGATGGGCATGGCGGTGGTGCCGATGCTGGCCCCCGCGCTTGGCGGGTTGCTGGACGAGGCCTTCGGCTGGCGGGGCAGCTTCGGGTTGATGCTGGTCGCGGGCGTGGCGGTGCTGGCGCTGAGCTGGCGCGACATGGGCGAAACCCGCTTGGGCGGCGCGGGGTCATTCCGCGCGCAATTCGCCGAAATGCCGGAATTGATGCGGAGC
>JAAAPG010000026.1 GCA_009908405.1 Alphaproteobacteria bacterium
GAAACCGCGAATGCGCGCCGCCGCCATGTCCGAAAGCGGTGCATCGCGCGCGGCAAGGCTCTCGGCAAACGCATCGAGAGACGCGGCGCTCGCCGCCAGCGTGGCCATGGCGTCGGTGTCATCGGACAGGTTCTTGGGCAAGGGGCCGCGCTCGGCGATCGCCTGCGAGAGGGACAGCCGCGCCTCTTGCGCCGCCGCCAACCCTTGTTCCAGGGCCAGCAGCCCGTATTGCCGCGCCCGCCGCAGCGCCGCGATATCTTCCAGCTGTTCGCGCAGCTCTGCCACTTCGGTGCCAAGCGCCGGGGCCACGTCGCGCAGCGACAGGCCCGCGCGGGCCGCCGCCAGCGCGCCTTCGGGATGCACCAGCACGGAAGCGTCATCCAGGCTGGCGGTGCCGATCAGAACCGCCAGCAAACGGCTGAGCTGGGCGCTGCCATCCGACAACCGGCGCGATTGCGCGGCTTCGGCCAATTGCGCTTCGCGCAGGCCTTCACGCAAGGCGGCGAGGCCGGTTTCATAGGCTTGGACGGTTTGCGTCAGCGCATCGATCCGGTCGGCCTGCCGATTGGCAGTTTGCAACGCCTCGGTCGCGGCTTCCATGGCGCGGGCGGCCTCCATCGCGCGGGTCGCCGGGTCAGCCTGAACAACGGCGCTGCCCAGAGCAAGTGCCAGTGCTGCCACGCACCAGACCTTCATGACGCGATCAGGCTTTGCCCCGTCATCTCGGACGGTTGGTCCAGGCCCATGAGCGACAGGATCGTCGGTGCCACGTCGGCCAACCGCCCATCGCGCAGACGCGCGCCGTCAGGCCCGCCCACCAGCACCACCGGCACGCGGTTGAGGGTATGCGCGGTATGCGGCCCGCCCGTGTCCGGGTCGATCATGGTTTCGCAATTGCCATGGTCGGCGCAGACCAGCATCGCACCGCCGGCCTGGTCCAGCGCGCCCAGCGCCGCGCCCAGGCCCGCATCCACCGCGGCGCAGGCGCGCTTCGCGGCTTGCAGATCGCCGGTATGGCCCACCATGTCGGGATTGGCGAAGTTGACCACGATCAGGTCGTAGCCATCGCCAATGGCGGCCACGAGCTTGTCGGTCACCTCGCCCGCCGACATTTCGGGTTGCAGGTCGTAGGTGGCCACCTTGGGGCTGGCGGGCATGGCGCGGTCCTCGCCCTCTGCCTGCGTTTCGGTGCCGCCGTTCAGGAAGAAGGTGACATGGGGGTATTTTTCGGTCTCGGCCAACCGGAACTGGCGCAGGCCCCGCGCGGCCACCCATTCGCCCAGCCCGTTCTTGACCTGTTGCTTGGGGTAGGCCGTGGTCATGAAGGCGTTATGCGCGGTTGAATAGTCCACCATCCCCAGCATCGCCGCCCATTGCGGCGGCTGGCCCCGGTTGAACCCGGTGAAACTGGGCGCGCCGAGGGCGGCCAGGATTTCACGCGCACGGTCGGCGCGGAAGTTCAGGCAAAACACCCCGTCGCCCGACCGCGCACCGCGGTAATCGCCGATGACGCTGGGCGCGACGAATTCATCCGTCTCGCCCCGCGCATAGGCTTGGGCCACGGCTTGTGCGGGGTTGGCGACCGTGTCGCCCTCGGCCAGGGTGATCGCGCGCCACGCGCGCTCGACACGGTCCCACCGGTTGTCGCGGTCCATGGCCCAGTAACGCCCGATGACCGTGGCAATACGCGCGCCTTCGGGCAGGCTGGCGTCCAGATCGGCCAGGAACATTTCGGCGCATTTCGGGGCCACGTCGCGCCCATCGGTTATGGCGTGAATGGCAACCGGCACGCCCGCATCCGCCAATGCCGCGACCGCCGCTTTCATGTGCGTGATATGGCCGTGCACGCCGCCATCCGACACCACGCCGAACACATGCGCGGTGCCATGGGTCGTTTTCAACTTGGTGATGAAATCGCCCAAGGCGGGGTTGGTGGCAAAGCTGCCCTCTTCGATGGCAAGGTCGATCTGCCCCAGGTCCATCGCCACCACGCGGCCCGCGCCGATATTGGTGTGGCCCACTTCCGAATTGCCCATCTGCCCGCGCGGCAGGCCCACATCGGGGCCATGCGTCAGCAGCGTGGCATTGGGGCAATCCGCCATGAGGCGGTCGAAATTGGGGGTGTCGGCTTGCGCGACCGCGTTGCCGGTGGTGTCCGGGTTCAGCCCCCAGCCATCAAGGATGCACAGAACGACGGGTTTGGTCATGGCGCGGCCTTTCCTTGGCGGGTGTGCCGGGGGCGGATATGCGCCCCCGGCGGGAGTATTTGGGGCAAGATGAAAGGGTCAGCCCTTCAACCGCCGCGCGCGGGCGGCCAGCAGTTTCAGGCGCAGCGCGTTGAGCTGGATGAATCCCGCGGCATCTTTCTGGTCATAGGCGCCCGCGTCATCCTCGAAGGTGACATGCGCTTCGGAATACAGGCTGTGATCCGACCAGCGGCCCACGCAGCGCACGCCACCTTTGTACAGCTTCAGCCGCACGGTGCCGGTGACATGCTTTTGGCTTTCGTCGATCAGGGCTTGCAGCATCTCGCGCTCGGGCGAGAACCAGAAGCCGTTATAGATCAGTTCGGCGTAGCGCGGCATGATGCTGTCCTTCAGGTGCCCCGCGCCGCTGTCGAGCGTGATCTGTTCGATCCCGCGATGCGCTTCCAGCAAGAGCGTGCCGCCCGGCGTCTCGTAAATGCCGCGCGACTTCATGCCCACGAAGCGGTTTTCCACGAAATCCAGCCGCCCGATCCCGTGATTGCCGCCAAGCTCGTTCAGCTTGGTCAGGATGGTCGCGGGGGACATCGCTTCGCCATTGATGGCGGTGGCGTCGCCACGCTCGAAGGTGATTTCCACGTATTCGGGCGTATCGGGCGCGGCCTCTGGCGCGACCGTGCGCTGGTAGACGTAATCGGGCGCATCCTCTGCCGGGTCTTCCAGCACCTTGCCTTCGGACGAGGTGTGCAAAAGGTTCGCATCGACCGAGAAGGGCGCTTCGCCGCGCTTGTCCTTGGCGATCGGGATCTGGTGCGCTTCGGCGAATTCCAGCAGCTTGGTGCGCGAGGTCAGATCCCATTCCCGCCACGGCGCGATGACCGTGATATCGGGGGTCAGCGCATAGGCCGACAGCTCAAAACGCACCTGGTCATTGCCCTTGCCGGTGGCGCCATGGGCGACCGCGTCGGCCCCGGTCTGGGCCGCGATCTCGACCAGACGCTTGGAAATCAGCGGCCGCGCGATGGAGGTGCCGAGCAGATACAGCCCCTCATACAGCGCATTGGCGCGGAACATGGGGAAGACGAAATCGCGCACGAATTCCTCGCGCAGATCCTCGATGAAGATGTTCTCGGGCGCGATGCCCAGCAATTCCGCCTTCTTGCGCGCGGGGTCCAGCTCCTCGCCCTGCCCCAGGTCGGCGGTAAAGGTCACGACCTCGCAGCCATATTCGGTCTGCAGCCATTTCAGGATGATGGACGTGTCCAGCCCGCCGGAATAGGCGAGCACGACTTTCTTGGGGGCTTGGCTGGGCATGGTGGCTCCGTTACAGGGCGATTTTACGGGTGATCTATTGGCTTTGCCGACCTGCCGCAAGAGGCGGGGGGTTTGCCCGCGCGCGGGATATGCTAAAGCAGCGGGCAGATTGGAGGGTTCGCATGGCATATGAGCTTTTGCGCGGGGTGATCCACCCGTGGCACCACGACCATTTCGGGCATATGAACGTGCGCCATTACGCGCCGTTTTTCGACGATGCCTGCTACCACATGTGGACCAGGCTGGGGCTGGCCTATCGCGACATGCTGACCGAGCACGGCGTGCATACCGTGACCGCGCAGGCGACCACGCGCTTCGTGGCCGAGTTGCAGGCCGGTGATTTGATCGTGGTTTCTGGTGTTGTCACCAAGATCGGCACGAAAAGCTGCGTCTTCCTGTTCGAGATGCGCCATGCCGATACCGGCGCGCTGCACGCCACTTATGAAGTGGTCGAGGTGTTTTTCGACCCCGACACGCGCGGGTCCACCGCCATGCCGCAAACCGTGCGCAGCAAGCTGGAAGCGGCGCTCGCATGAGTGATTTTGCCGCCCGCGCCCGCGCCGCCGCCGCCCCGATGCGCGACCTGTTCCCGCCCACGCCGCTGTTGCGCAACGACTACCTGTCGCAGAAATTCGGCGCCGAGATCTGGCGAAGATTTAAGCCCCGTGCGCAGCTACAAGATTCGCGGCGCGTTCAACGCCATGCGCAAGCAGTTGGACCGGGCGCCGGACGGGCGCGATTTCGTCTGCGCCAGCGCGGGCAACCACGCGCAGGGCGTGGCCTTTGCCTGCCGTCATTTCGGGGTGCAGGGCACGATTTTCATGCCGGTGACGACGCCGCAGCAAAAGATCATGAAAACCCGCAGTTTCGGCGGCGCGCAGGTCACCATAGAGCTGACCGGCGACACGTTCGACCAGTCGCTGGCCGCCGCGCAGGCGTTTTGCGCCGACCGGGGTGCGCATTTCCTGTCGCCCTTCGACGACGAGGACGTGATCGAAGGTCAGGCCAGCGTCGCGGTCGAGATGCTGGAGCAGATGAACCAGGCACCCGACATGGTCGTGCTGCCCGTTGGCGGCGGCGGCCTGAGCGCGGGGATGACAAGCTACCTGGCCGAAGCCGCGCCCGATTGCGCGCTGCGCTATGTCGAACCGTCGGGCGGCGCATCCTTGCAGGCGGCCTTGCAGGCGGGCGCGCCGGTGACGCTGCCACGCATCGACAGCTTCGTCGATGGCGCCTCCGTCGCGCGCATCGGGGCGCGCACCTTCGCGCGGCTGGACCATGTCGCGCCCGACACTGTGCTGATCGCCCCGGAAAACCGCATCTGCATCACCATGCTGGACCTGTTGAACGTCGAAGGGCTGGTGCTGGAACCGGCCGGTGCGCTGTCACTGGACGTGCTGGACAGCCTGCGCGACCAGGTCGCGGGCAAGACGGTGGTCTGCGTCGCCTCTGGCGGGAATTTCGATTTCGAGCGCCTGCCAGAGGTCAAGGAACGCGCCATGCGCTTCGCGGGGACCAAGAAATACCTGCTGCTGCGGCTGCCCCAACGCCCCGGCGCGTTGCGCGATTTCCTTGGCACTTTGGGGCCAGAGGATGACATCGCCCGGTTTGAATACCTGAAAAAGACCGCGCGCAATTTCGGCACGGTGCTTCTGGGGATCGAAACGACCAACCCGGCTAATTTCAACGGGCTTTTCGCGCGGCTTGACGAGGCCGGCCTTGCGTATTCCGATATTACCGAGGACGAGATCATGGCGAATTTCGTGATCTAAACAGCGCGAAGGACAGAGTACGTCGCGTTCATTCGTATTCACGCGCCCACTCTAACCTTATGTGCTCGCATGTCTTTTTGCGCAAAACCGGGAACCACTTTTGCCCGACATGCTCTGTCAGGCAACGTTCAGACGACTGCGCCATGTTGTCTGCAATTCGTGGCAACAGGCCGGGAATTGCTCGGCGACCGCCGCGCGTTCTGTTTCCGTCGGGTGGCCCGCGAGCGCGTTCTCTTCGCCGTTGGCGCAGAGCCGCGCCACATCCTCCAGGCCCAGGTTCAGCGCCGCGCCTTTCAGGAAATGGAATTCGGCCGCGATCGCCTTGGGGGCGGTGGCTTGCGCCAACCGCGCCAGCCCTTCATCCACTTCCGACGCAAACAGCTCCAGCACTTCGCCCAGGGCATCATCCCCGACTTCCTCGTGCAATTCCGACACTCTCGACCAATCAATCACGTGTAACCCCCAAAACCATGTGTGTGCGGCAAGACTGCGACAAAGCCCCTAAGGAATCGTAAGGATGCAAGCGGCATATCGCGGGCGCGGTTTCACGCCCTGTTAATCCGGGGGTGCCATAACGGTATGGCCTGCCATTCGCGGGCGTGACCCTACGGATGTTTGGCGTGGATACCAACGTAACTCAGCAAGATGCCGCCGAAATCGCGGAGATCACGATCAAACGCGCGCTCGTGGTCGATGACAGCGCGGCGCAACGCCTTGTGCTGGCAAAGCACCTTGCTCGATGGGGGTACCAGGTGGCGCAGGCCGCTTCTGGCGACGCGGCGCTTCAATTGTGCGAATCGGGTCAATTCGATCTGATCCTGTCGGACTGGATGATGCCGGGCATGAACGGGCTGGATTTCTGCCGCGCCTTCCGGGCCATGGGCAGCGATTCGTATTGCTACTTCATTCTGCTGACATCGAAAAACGACAAGGGGGCGGTGGCCGAAGGGCTGAATGTGGGGGCGGATGACTTTCTGTCGAAACCCGTCAGCACGCCGGAATTGCGCGCGCGCATTTTCGCCGGGGAACGCCTGCTGGCAATGGAACGCCAGGTCAACGCGCGCAACGACGAATTGCGCGCGGCGTTGCACAAGCTTCAGGCCCTGTATGATGCGGTGGATCGCGACCTGCTGGAAGCGCGCAAGCTGCAGCAATCGCTGATCCGGGATCGGTTCCACGATTTCGGCGGCAGCCATTTGTCGCTTATGCTGCATTCATCGGGTCATGTCGGCGGGGACATGGTTGGCACCTTTCCGATCAACGCGCACCGGGTCGGGGTCTATTCGCTGGACGTGTCGGGACATGGTGTCGCCGCGGCCCTGCTGGGCGCGCGCATCGGCGGGCTGTTCGGTCCCGCGCATGCGCAGAACATCGCGTTGACCCGCAACGCCATCACCGGCCAACTGGATGCGCTCGCCCCGCATGAGGTCGCGGAACGGATAAATGAACTGATGCTGCAGGAAATCGACACGGAGGCATATCTGACCGTGGCCTACGCCGATCTGGACCTGACGAGCGGGAAATTGGTAATGGTGCAGGCCGGCCACCCGCACCCCGCCATTCAGCGCCGGGATGGCACGGTGGAATTTCTGGGCGATGGCGGCTTGCCCATCGGGCTGCTGGAAAGCGCGGAATATACCAGCTTCACGGCCAGGCTATGGCCCGGGGACCGGCTTTTCCTGTATTCTGACGGAATAACCGAATGCGCCAATGACGCGGGGGCCGAATTTGGCGACGACGGCCTGCGCCGCTTGCTTGAGAAGCTCGCCAAGCTGCGCGGCCTGTCCTTTCTGGACGCGCTGAAATGGGAACTTGCCACATGGGCCGGGCGCGATGAATTCGGCGATGACGTGTCCGGCGCGCTGCTGGAATTCAGCGCCTACCGGCCCGGTCCGGCCAAGAAACAGCGCTATTACCGGGGACAAATGGTGGACGACTAGGGCCGTGATGCCAGTCTGGCGCCGCACCATGGCTTGTTCAAGGATGATGGCAACGAGATTTTGCAGCGTGACATTACTGGATGACGTGCTCACGAACCATGCCGCGCGCGACCCAACCCTTTACGGAAGATCACCCTGTCAAACCCGTCCTGCACCTCGCGGCCCGTGCGCTGGTAGCCCAATGCGGTGTAAAGGGCGATATTCTCGGTCATCGCGGCATTCGTATAGAGCGTGACGGCCGTTAACCCTTGTCCGCGCGCCAATGCCTCGACATGCGCAATCAGGCGTTTTCCAATGCCGCGCCCGGCATGGTCCGGCCAGACCGCCACCGTGTCGAGCAGCATCTGTCGCGCCTGCACCCGGCAGATCGCATAGCCCAGCACCCGACCGTCCGGATCGCTGGCCAGGCAGACCTCTTCGCGCGCGACATGGGCGGCAATATCGGCGCTCATCGGGGCAGGCTCGCATCCCATGCGCGGCACGTAGCGCGCAAAGGCCGCCTGCGCACACGCGCGGATGGTCGCCGCATCGGCCATGGTCGCCGGGCGGATCATCGCGCTATCGCGGCCAGAAACGCGCGATCCCCGGCATTGCCCAGCCGTGCCACGGCCACGGGGGCAGGCAACCATGCCGCCCGGTGGCCCGGTTCCGAGGGTGGCCCGGCCCGTCGCAGCGCTTGCGCCAGGTAGATCGTGCATAATTTCTCGGCCCACAGGTCATACTCCGGCATGAAACAAAACCGCCGGAACGCGCCCAGACGGCGCAAAGGCCGCACGCGCCAGCCGGTTTCCTCCATCACCTCGCGGCGCAGGGCCTGCGTGGCGCTTTCACCCGCGTCTATCCCGCCGCCGGGCAGTTGCCAGTCATCCTCTGGCCAGGCCTGATGCGTCAGCAGCACCGAATCGCCCCGCAAAATGATCGCATAGGCCCCGTGGCGGCGCGTGTAATGCTGCCCCGGCACGCGGGCTTCGCCGAATCTGCGGATCATCCTTGGCCCTCCGGTCGTGATTCCTATATGTGGGGGCAAGCCTAGGCGCGCGCGGCGCGCAGCACCAGCAAGGAAATACATCATGAGCATCGGCGAACAGATCGCCTGGGACGACACGGTTCTGCCGTTCCAACTGGACAATAGCGACGTGCGCGGTCGCGTGGCGCGGCTGGATGGCGCGCTGGAAAAGGTGTTGGAAAAACACAATTATCCGCCCCTGGTCGAAGCATTGGTGGCCGAGGCCACGCTGCTGACCGCGATGATCGGCCAGACCATCAAGCTACGCTGGAAACTGTCGCTGCAAATTCGCGGCGACGGCCCGGTGCGGCTGATCGCGACGGATTACTACGCCCCCGAGGAAGACGGCGCGCCCGCGCGCATCCGCGCCTATGCCAGTTTCGACCGCGACCGGCTGGAAGAGGGCGCCCATGCCTTCAGCCAGATCGGCAAGGGCTATTTCGCCATCGTGATCGACCAGGGCCCGGACATGACCCCGTACCAGGGCATCACGCCCTTGGCGGGACAAAGCCTGAGCGCCTGCGCCGAAACCTATTTCGCCCAATCGGAACAATTGCCGACGCGCTTCGCGCTGTCCTTCGGGCGCGCCAAATTGCCCGGCCAGCCGCAGGCCTGGCGCGCGGGCGGCGTCATGTTGCAGCACATGCCCGGCAATTCCGACGCCCCCAAGCGCGCGGCGGCCGAGCAGGCCGAGAATTGGAGCCGCGCCAACATGTTGCTGGACACGGTCGAGGAGATGGAACTGATCGGCCCGCATGTCGGCCCGCCCGAATTGCTGACCCGCCTGTTCCACGAGGAAGCGCCGCGCGTCTACGACCCGCAGCCGGTGCATTTCGGCTGCTCCTGTTCCGAGGACAAGGTGCGCAACACGCTGTCCATCTATTCGGCCAAGGATATCGGCACCATGACCACGGATGAGGGCACCGTGACCGCCGACTGCCAGTTCTGCGGCGCGCATTACGTGATGGACCCGGCCACGCTTGGGTTCGAGGCCGGGAATGGATGACCGCCTGCGCGCGGCCCTGGCGCTGCCGGCAGCGGTGTCGAGCGATTACGACCTGAACCCGGCGCTGCGGCTGGACCCCGCGCGCAAGCTGCGCCCCGCCGCCGTGCTGATCGCGGTGGATGACGCGGGCGGGGTGGTGCTGACCAAGCGTGCCTCGCATCTGCGGCACCATCCCGGCCAGATCGCCTTTCCCGGCGGGCGGCAGGATGCAGGCGACCCCGATCTGGCCGCCACCGCGCTGCGAGAGGCGCGCGAAGAAATCGGGCTGGACCGGGGGCAGGTGCGTCTCCTTGGCGCACTGCCCACGCATGAAACCGTGACGGGGTTTCTGGTCACGCCGTATCTCGCGCGGATCGACGGGGCGTTCACCCCTACCCCAGAACCGGGAGAGGTCGCGGAGGTGTTTCGCGCGCCGCTGTCGCATGTGATGGACCCCGCGCGCTACGTGATCGAACGCCGCATCTGGCGCGGAACATGGCGGCATTTCTACGCGGTGCCATGGGGGCCGTATTACATCTGGGGCGCCAGCGCGCGCATGTTGCGGGGGCTTGCGGAACGGATGGCGCAATGCGGGTAGGCGGCGACTGGCTGGAAAACGACCGCACGCAGACCGTGCTGGGCTTGCTGACCGGCGCGGGCCATGCGGCCTATGCCGTGGGCGGCTGCGTGCGCAATGCGGTCTTGGGTGTGGCGGTGACGGATGTGGATATCGCCACATCGGCCCGACCCGAACAGGTCATCGCCTTGACTGAGGCGGCGGGCCTGCGCGCGGTGCCCACGGGGCTGGCGCATGGCACGGTCACGCTGGTTGCAGGCGGTGAAGGGTTCGAGGTGACGACCTTTCGCCGCGACGTCGCCACCGATGGACGGCACGCCGAGGTGGCCTTTTCCGACCGGATAGAGGACGACGCCGCGCGCCGCGATTTCACCATGAACGCGCTATATGCCGATGCCACGGGCCGTGTGCTGGACCCGTTGGGCGGCGCGGACGACCTGCGCGCGCGGCGGCTGCGTTTTGTGGGTGACGCCGCGCAACGCATTGCCGAAGATTACCTGCGCATCCTACGGTTTTTCCGCTTTCACGCGCAATATGGCGACCCTGATCACGGGCTGGACCCGGACGGGCTGGCCGCCTGTGCAGCCGGCGCCGACGGGCTGGCGCGGCTGTCTGCCGAACGGGTCACGGGCGAGTTGCGCAAGCTTCTGGCCGCGCACGACCCCGCACCCTCGGTCGCGGCCATGCACCACGCGGGCGTATTGGCGCGCGTCTTGCCGGGGGCGGACCCGCGCGCGCTCGCCCCCTTGGTGCATCTGGAGGGTGCTGCGCCGCCGCGCTGGCTGCGGCGGCTTGGCGTGCTGGGCGGCGACACGAGCGCCCTGCGCG
>JAAAPG010000303.1 GCA_009908405.1 Alphaproteobacteria bacterium
ACCGGGGCCGCGCGCCGTTTACGTGGTTTGCCAATGGCGCGCCGGTGCTGACCCGCAGCCATGAGCGCGCGGCGCAACTGCCCCTGCCCGGCCCCGGTTTCGTCACCCTGTCCGTGGTTGATGCCGCAGGGCGCGCCGCGCGGGTGGGGGTGGAATTGCGTTAGGACACCGCGCGCGTCTGGCCAATGTCGTGCCGTGAGTATTTAGGGCAAGATGAAGCCACAGGTCACAGCGTCGCCGCCAGCCGCGCGCCTTGGTCGATGGCACGTTTCGCGTCGAGTTCCGCCGCCACGTCCGCCCCGCCAATGACATGCGCATTCGGCAAGGCATCGGCCAGATCGCGCAGCGGGTCTTGGCCGGTGCACAGAACGATCGTGTCGGCGGGCAGGGTTTCCTCAACCCCGTCGCGCTCGACCACAAGCCCCTCTGCCGTGATCCGCGTGTAGGTCATGCCCCCCAGCATGGTGACACCCTTGGCGTTCAGGCTGGCGCGGTGAATCCAGCCCGTGGTCTTGCCCAGGCCCTTGCCGGGTTTGCCGGGTTTGCGCTGCACCAGCGTAATGTCGCGCGCAGGCGGCGTGGGGTGCGGGCCATCGGGGGCCAGACCGCCCGGCGCATCCGAGGGATCGGCCACGCCCCATTCACGCTGCCACAAGGGCAGGTCAAGCGCGGCGCTTGGCCCTTGATGGGCAAGGTATTCGGCCACGTCAAAGCCGATCCCGCCTGCACCCACCACCACCACGCGCGGGCCGACGGGCGCGCCCTTGCGCAGCACGTCGGTATAGCGCAGCACATGGGGGGCGGTCTGCCCGTTTATATGCGGGTTGCGCGGGGTGACGCCGGTGGCGATGATGACCTCGTCATAGCCTGCCAAGGTGTCGGGCGTGGCGTGGGTGTTCAGGCGCAGGTCGATGCGTGAGGCGTCGAGCATGGTCTGGAACCAGTCGACCAACCCGTGAAATTCCTCTTTGCCCGGAATGACACGCGCCATGTTCAACTGACCGCCAATGCGGCTGTCGGCGTCGTACAAGGTCACGTCATGCCCGCGCTGATCGGCCACCAGTGCCGCCATCAGGCCCGCAGGTCCGGCACCCACCACGGCGATGCGTTTGGGAGCATCGGTCGGAGTATAGCGCAGCTCGGTTTCGTGCCCCGCGCGTGGATTGACCAAACAGCTCGAAATCTTGCCTTGGAAGGTGTGATCCAGACAGGCCTGGTTGCAGGCGATGCAGGGGGTGATTTCCGCCGCGCGCCCGGCGGCGGCCTTGGCGACGAAATCGGGGTCGGCCAGAAAGGGGCGCGCCAGCGACACCATGTCGGCGGCGCCCCCGGCCAACAGGTCTTCGGCCAGGTCCGGCGTGTTGATGCGGTTCGAAGTGATGACCGGTATCCCCACCTGCCCCATCAGCTTGCGCGTAACCCAGGCCCAGCCGCCGCGCGGCACGGATGTGGCGATGGTCGGCACCCGCGCCTCGTGCCAGCCGATGCCGGTGTTTAGGATGCTCGCCCCCGCGGCTTCGATGGCATGGGCCAGTTGCAGCACTTCGTCAAAGCTTTGCCCGCCCGGCACAAGGTCGATCAGCGAGATGCGGTAGATGACGATGAAATCCGGGCCGACGGCGTCGCGCACACGCCTGACCACCTCGACCGGCAGACGCATCCGGTTCTCATAGGCCCCGCCCCAGCGGTCGGTGCGGTGGTTGGTGGCGGCACAGAGGAACTGGTTCAGGAAATACCCCTCGGAGCCCATGACCTCTACCCCGTCATAGCCCGCCTGTTGCGCGCGGGCGGCGGCGGTGGCGATGTCGGCGATCTGTTTCTTGATCCCGTCTTCGTCCAACGCGCGGGGTTTGAACGGGCTGATGGGCGATTTGAGGGCAGAGGGCGCCACGCAATCAGGGCCATAGGCATACCGGCCCGCGTGCAAAATCTGCATGGCGATCTTGCCGCCTTCGGCATGCACGCGGTCGGTCACTTGGCGGTGGTTGGCGATGTCCTGCGGCGTATACAACCCCGCCGCGCCGGGGAACACGCCCCCTTCGGCATTGGGGGCCATGCCGCCCGTCACGATCAGCCCGACACCACCGCGCGCACGCTCGGCGTAGTATTCGGCCACGCGGGCCCAGTCGCCGCGCTCTTCAAGGCCCGTGTGCATGGACCCCATAAGCACGCGGTTTTTCAACGTGGTATGGCCGAGGTCCAAGGGCGCGAGCATATGGGGATAGGTTGGCATCGGGTCCTCCGGCTGGTGCGAAACCCTAGCCGGGTGCATGGCGCTTGGTCCAGTGCAACGCGGCGTCAAGGTTCGGGCGCGGCGCCTGTGGCGACTGCAGAGCCGTGAGTATTTAAGGCAAGATGAAAGGGTCAGTAACCCGTCATTTCCAGATAGCCGCGCCCTTGGTGGCTGCCGGTCACGGTGATCGGCCCTTCCCAATAGCTGACCGTCAGGTCCATCCACGCTTGCGGGTTGACCGGTTCAGTCCGCAACGCAAGCCCCTGTTCCGGCCAATCGATGCGCCAGCGCACGGGCACATCACGGCCCGCGACCCGCGCGGTCCCTTGCGGCGCGAAGGACAGCGCGCCATCTGGCAAGGCGGTGGCGTCACCGTCCGGCGTGATCCATGTGCCCGCGGTAAAGGTCTGGTCGCCGCGTAGCTGAAAGCCCATCAGCCGGTGGCCATCTTCCAGCACGATGGAAAACCAGTCCCACCCGGTCTGATCGCTGGCCAAGGGCTGGCTGGACCATTCGCGGTCAAGCCATGCCTGCCCGGTCACCTTGACCGGACCATCGGGCAGGTCAAGCGTGCCTTCGACCGTGTAGAAGGGTTGGGAATAGTAATAGCTGGCCTGCCCGGCGGCGGATTTCACGGAATAACCATCGTCGCCATGCCGCACCAGAGGGCCCTGGGCCTGCATCCGCAGGTCATAGCCGAATTCCGGCCCGGTGGCGGCAATCTGCAACGCGGAATAGGCATCGGCACCGTCAGGCGCGGTGCTGGTCATGTGCCAGTCGTCAATCCATGCTGTGAACGGGTTGGCCTGCGCGCCAGCCTGCCCGATGCCGCCCCGCGCGAAGCGTTCGGCGCTGAAATGCCGCCCTGGCGTGGTCAGCCCGGCATGGCCCATCCAGACTTGCGGGCTGTCCCAGCCGTCGCGCTCTTCGGGTGCGAGGGCGGAGCGGAACAACGTCCATTGCGCGCCGTAATCGCGGCCATCTTCGCCCTGCAAAGTGGCGGTCAGATACCACCATTCGATACGGTAGTCCGGGTGCGGGCCGTGATCGCGCGGGAATTGCAATGCGCGGCCCTGTTCGGGAACGGCGAACCCGTCTGCATCGGTCCCAAGGCCCGCGAACCCTTGCGCCAAAGCGGCCGGGGCCAGCAAGAGCGCGGCGATCAAAACCTTAACGTTCATTGGCAAACACCCTGAGCAATGGTCCCCCGCCGCCGCGCCATAGCCGCCATGCGGGCCAAGCGCTGGCCGCCAGCATCGCAAGCCCGGCCCAGAGCGCCAGCCGCGCCCAGTCGGCGGGGAAAATCTGCAATGGCAAGCGCCAGCCGAAGGCCTGCACGTTGATGACCGCCAGCAACACCTGCGCCAGCATCAACCCCACGGGCAGGGCCAGCAGCATTGTCAGCCCGGCCAGAACCAGCGCGCGCGCCAGTTCCAGCCCCGCCAGATGGCGCACCGTCAGCCCCATGGCCCACAAGGGCGCAAGCTGCACCAGCCGCAAGCCCGACAGTGTGACCAGCGTGGCGAACAGCGCGAGGGCGGCGACTGACAGGGTCAGCACGTTCAGCGCGCCGGTTATCAGGAAAGTGCGCTCGAATATCGCCAGCGACAGCGCCTTGGCCTGCGCTTGGTCGGTGATCGCCTGTGCGCTCAACCCGAATTCATCCAACAGCGCCGCACGGGTGGCGGCGGGGTCGTCGGTGCGGATGGCCAGTTGCCGGGTGGGCGTGCCGGGATACAGACTGTCGAACCAGCCTTCGGTCACGATGGCCTGCGCCAGCGGGTTGCCGTAATCGGGGTAAACGCCCAGAATGGCGACCTCTCCCGCGCCGGGCAGCGCGACGCTGTCGCCCGGCCACAGGTCGGCGCGACGGGCAAGTTGTTCGTTTATCAGCGCGCCTTGCTCTGCGGCCAGCCCATCCCACACCCCCGGCACTTGGGCAATCAGCGGCCAGTTGTCGCGGAACGTGGCATGGTCGCGCATGGCAAAGACCGCGCCGGGCTGGCCTGCCAGCGTGGCATCCACTTGGCGCAGGGGCAGAACGGCCTGAACACGGGGGGCAAGGAAATCCTCCAGCGCGACCGCTTGCGCGGCATCGCGCGGGGTGATGGTCATTTCCGCCACAAGGCGCTGGTCCAGCCAATCAATGAACGTCGCGCGGAAGCTGGCAACCATGGTGCCAACGCCGATATTGGCCGCCAGCGCCAGCATCAGCGCCATAAGCGCCAAGGACAGGCGCGGCAGGTTCTGGCGACTGTCGGCCCAGAACCATTGCAGCACCGGCGCGCGTGCCGCCTTGGCCGCAAGCGCCAAGCCCAGTGCCAGAACCGGCCGCGTCAGCAGCGCCGCCGCCAACAAGGCCGCCGCCAGAAGCGCAAAGCCCGCGAACAGGCCCGACCCGAACAGGCCCAGAGCCACGGCCAGCGCGGCCAGCAGCCCCGCGCCCAGCATTTGCCACCGCATCGCCCGGCCCGACGCCATGGCCCAGGCGCGCGGCTGCGCGGGGGCAAGCACCGGCATGTGCCACAATCGCCACAGCGCCTGCCCCCCGGCCAAACCAGCGCCGGCAAAGGCCATGGCCAAGCCCGCCAGGGCCCAGACCGGGCTGAATTGCAGGCTGCCCGGCACCGGCGCGCCATACAGGCCGCGCAGGGTGGCGGCCACGTCGGGCAACAGCGCGGCGGCCATGACATAGCCCAGCGCCAGCCCCGCAAGCCCCGCCAGCAGGGCGAACAGGGCCAGCTCCACAGCCAGCGCAAGCGTCAGCGACCGCAAGGACACGCCAAGGCTGCGCAGGGTGCGGAACAGCCCGCGGCGTTGTTCAAACGCCAGCCCCACGGCGGAATGCACGATGAACAGGCCCACCGCGAAGGCCAGCGCGCCGAAAGCCGTCAGGTTCAGGTGGAAACTGTCGGTCAGCCCGGCCAGTTCCGCGCCCGTTTCGGGCTGGCTCAGTCGCAGCCCGTCGGGCATGGGTCGCGGCGCGGGGCCGGTCAGCAGCAGGTGACTGATTTGCCCTGTCATGCCCAAAGCATTTTGCGCGGTGCCGATATCGACCAGCACGGTGCCAACCGGCACGGCTTGCGAGGGCGCGGGCGACATGTCGGTCGCGCCGATACGCTCCAAGGTTTCGGGATGGGCATAGCCCGCGCCCGACAGGAACCCTTGCAAATCGCCATCCGCCAATGCGGCGGCAGTGCCCGGCGGCGCGGTCAGCGGGTCTATGCCCAGCAGCGTGACGCGCGTGTCCCCCAGCGTGACCCGCCCTTCGACCACCGGCGAGACCAGCACGCCCGCGCGCCGCAACTCGATGAAACGCGCTTGCGGCATCTGCCCGGTGGCGCTGTCCAGCCGGGGCGCGCCGTCTTCCGACACCAGCGCGGCGGCGGTGGCATAGGCCCCCCGCGCCTGCGCGTTCAGCGCCTGCACCCCGGACCAGAGCGCGGTCGCCAGTGTCAGGCCCACCAGCACCATGGCAAGCTGCACCTTGTTGCGCATCCAGTGCGACAAAAGCGCGGAAAGCGTCATGCCAAGCGCCCCGCGCGCAGAAGCACCCTGCGGTCGCATTGCCCCGCCAGCCGCGCGGAATGCGTGACCAGCAGCAGGCCCGTGCCCTGCGCCCGCGCAAGGTCCAGCATCAGCGTGAAAACGGCATCGCCCGTGGCCTCGTCCAGGTTGCCGGTCGGCTCGTCCGCCAGTAGCACCTTGGGGCGCGCGGCCAGGGCACGGCCAATGGCGACGCGCTGTTGTTGCCCGCCCGAAAGCTGTTCCGGGTAGCGCGCCAGCAGGTCCGACAGGCCCAGCCGCGCCGCCAGGTCGGTGCAAAAGCCCGCATCATGGACATTCGCAAGCCGCGCCTGAAACGCCAGATTGGCCCCGACGGTCAGGGATGGCACAAGGTTGAATTGCTGAAACACCAACCCCACCGTGCCGCGCCGCAGCTTCGCGCGGCCCGCATCGGGCAGGGCGGCCATGTCCTGCCCGCCGATCAGCACACGTCCCGATTCCGGCGCTTCCAGCCCGGCGGCGATGTGCAGAAGGGTCGATTTGCCGCTGCCGCTCTCGCCGGTCAGGGCGACGACCTGTCCCGCCGCCACGTCGAGCGACACGCCTTGCAGCACCGGCACCGCACCTTCGGCGCTGGCAAAGCTTTTGCGGATATCTTCTAGCGCCAGAAGCGGCATGTCATCCCCTGCAACAGCAATGCCGCGAAGGATAGCCCGACCGCGCCGCCAAGCAATGTCAGCGCGGCGAGCGTTTGGCGAGGATGCGTTGCAGCGTGCGCCGGTGCATGCTCAGCCGCCGCGCGGTTTCAGACACGTTGCGGTCGCATTGCTCATAGACGCGCTGGATATGCTCCCACCGGACACGGTCGGCGGACATGGGGTTCTCGGGCGGTTCGGGCAAGGCTTCTTCCGACCCCATGAGCGCGCGGACCACTTCGTTCGCGTCGGCGGGTTTGGACAGGTAATCGGTGGCGCCGATCTTGACCGCCGCCACGGCGGTGGCAATCGCGCCGTAGCCCGTCAGCACGACAATCCGGGCATCCTCGCGCTTTTCGCGCAGCACCTCGACCACGTCCAGCCCGTTGCCATCCTCTAGGCGCAGGTCGATTACGGCATATGCGGGGGGGCGGGCCGTGGCAATCGCCTTGCCCGCCGTTACGCTCTCGGCGGTTTCCACGGCAAAGCCACGCTTTTCCATGGCGCGTGCAAGGCGTTTGAGAAACACCTCGTCGTCATCGACGATCAGCAATGACGGGTCGGGGCCTAGATCAAGTTGCGCGGGTTCTGTCATCGGGTTCGCCTTTCGGGTTACCCGATAGTTAGGCCGCGCGGGGCGAAAGGTCAATTTGATCCGCTCACCGCGCCGCCGCGTGATCGTTCGCGTCGCGCTTTTCCTGCCAAGCCTGCCGCAGGATCTGCACCGCGGATGACAGGAACAACCCGGCCATGAGCGCCGCAACGATCAGGTCCGGCCAGCCGCTTTGCGCCCCCCAGACGCCCAGCGCGGCCAGCATCACGGCGATATTCCCGATCGCGTCGTTGCGCGAACACAGCCAGACGGAGCGGACATTCGCATCCCCGTCCTTGTAGGCAAGCAGCAGCGCGACGCTTGCCAGGTTGGCGGCAAGTGCCATGACCCCGATGACACCCATGACACCGGCATCCGGCACGCCGATATAGACAACCCGGTACAATGTGGACCCGAAGACGAAGGCCCCCATCAGCAGCAGGCTGACGCCTTTTGCGATGGCGGCCATGCTGCGCACGCGCAGCGATGCGCCAATCACCGCCAGCGACAGGCCGTAGGTGAGCGCGTCGCCCGCGAAGTCCAGCGCGTCGGCCTGAAGCGCCTGCGAGCGGGCGAGGTGCCCGGCCACCATTTCGACCATGAACATCGCGGCATTTATGGCGATGACGATCCAGAGCCGCCGCTTGTAGCTGTCCGACATCCCGTCGAACCGCGCGGTGGTGTCACAACATCCTGCCATCGTCTTCTCCATGTCGAATCAACATGGTCCGTGCTACGACCTCTAGCGGCTAGAGGTTCAAGCGGTTTTCGGAGGCTGCCATGCTGACCATCGGGGACATGTCACGCGCAAGCGGGGTCAAGGTGCCGACCATACGGTATTACGAACAGATCGGCCTGATGCCGGACCCCGAACGCAACGCGGGCAATCAGCGGCGGTATTCCGGCCGGATGCTGGACAGGCTGACATTCATCCGCCACGCGCGCGACCTTGGCTTCGGTACCGACGCCATCGCGGCCTTGCTGGAATTGCAGGACAGGCCGCAGACGCCCTGCGCCACGGCCAACCGTATCGCGCAGGACCAGTTGGCCGATGTGCGCGCCCGAATCGCGCGCCTGACACGGCTTCAGGCGGAACTTGAACGGATGACGACGGCCTGTTCGGGCACCGGCACCGCGGGCGACTGTGCCATTCTTGCCAGCCTCGCGGATCACGCGCAGTGCACGGCGGACCACTGACCGGGATCCGCGCGTCAGGCGTTGTCGATGAAACACGCCACGCGGTCGGCCATGCGCTCGGGTGTTGCCTCGCGGCGGAACAATTCCACAAACCCGTGACCCGGCAGGTTCAGGTAGGTAAAGGTGGAATGGTCGATCAGGTAGAACTCGTCTTCCGTGTCCTGCACCGCGTAATAGGCGCGGTAGGCGCGGGCGGCGTCGCGCAACTGCTGCTCGGTCCCGGTCAGGCCGATCATGTCGGGGTGCATGTAGCTGACGAATTCGGACAGCCCTTCAAGCGTGTCGCGCTGATGGTCGACCGAGATGAAGACCGGCGTCACGTCATAGCCGCGCTCTTCCAGCAGGTTCACGGCCTCGGCATTGCGGGCATTGTCATAGGGGCAGACATCGGGGCAGAACGTGTAGCCGAAATAAAACAGAACGGGTTTGTCGGCGAAATCCGCCTCTGTCACCTGTGCGCCGGTGTGGTCGGTCAGGGTGAACGGCCCGCCAATGGCACCGCTGCCCCCGGCGATGGATGTTTCACGGCATTGCGCGAAGGCGCCCTCTTCGGGTGCGAAAAAGATCATCCCGCCCAATCCGCCCAGAACCAGTGCCAGGAACCCGGCGGCCATGATGGAATATTTGCGTAGCATTTGCACACCCCCGTGACTTGCTGTCGCTTGATGCCAAACCCGCGCGCGCGTAACAATCCCCTTTCCCTTAGATGTGACAACACGCCCATGGACCCCACCTTCGGAGAGATCACGCAGGACAACCGCACCGAATGGGTGCGGCTGCGCACGCTGGCCTATGTGCGGATGTTGGCGCTATCGGGGCAAATCGCGGCGCTTGTCGCGGGTCAACTGGCCTTTGGCCTGCGGTTCGACACCGGGTTGGTCGCATTGGTGATCGGCGCGGCGGGTGTGTCCATCCTGTTGTCATTGTTCCTGTACCCGCCGGCCAAGCGGCTGTCCGACACCGAAGCCTCGCTCACCTTCCTGTTCGACATCGCGCAATTGTCGCTGTTGCTGTATCTGACCGGCGGCATCACCAACCCGTTTGCGTTGCTGGTCATGGCCCCGGTCGCGGTGGCGGCCATGGCGCTGCGCCCGCGGTCCACGCTGTTGCTGTCGGCGGTGGCGATTGCCCTTATCACACTGGTCAGCATTACCTACCGGCCCTTGCGCTTTGATGATGGCACCGTGCTGGACGTGGCCCCGATCCTGACCTTCGGGCACTGGGCGGCCATCGTGATCGGGATCGCGTTTCAGGCATTCTACGCCCAGCGCGTGGCGGCAGAGGCCAATTCCATGGCCGACGCGCTTCTGGCCGCGCAAATGGCGCTGTCGCGGGAACAGAAACTGACCGACCTTGGCGGCGTGGTGGCGGCCACCGCGCATGAACTGGGCACGCCCTTGGCCACGATCAAGCTGGTCAGTTCCGAGCTGGCAGAGGAACTTGCCGACCGTCCCGACCTGGCCGACGATGCCCGGTTGCTGGTGCAACAGGCCGACCGCTGTCGGACGATCCTGCGATCCATGGGCCGCAGCGGCAAGGATGACACCATGATGCGCCGCGCCCCGTTGGAGGCGGTTTTGCGCGAAGCGGCCGAGCCGCACCTGGAGCGCGGCAAGACCGTGCATTTCCTGCTGCAACCGGGCGAGACCTCGGACCATGCGCAACCGCTGATCCAGCGGCGGCCCGAACTGATCCACGGGTTGCGCAACCTGGTCCAGAACGCGGTCGATTTCGCGGCCTCCGAGGTCTGGGTCGATGCAAGCTGGACCGAACAGACATTGCGCATTCGGATCATCGACGACGGACCCGGCTTCTCGCCGCAGGTTCTGGGCAGCATCGGAGAGCCGTTCATCGGGCGCGGGCGCGACCCCAACCGGCCCAAACGCCGTCCCGGCTATGCCGGTATGGGGCTGGGCATGTTCATCGCCAAGACCTTGCTGGAACGCACGGGCGCGCGGCTGGAATTTCTCAATTGCGAAGGCGCCATGAAAACCTTACCCGCCAATCCGGTGCTTCACGGGGCGCTGGTGGAACTGACTTGGCCCTTGGCGCGAATTGCCGTCAACCCGGCCGAATCACTAGAGGAAAACGCGCCTTTGACCAACTGACACGCGTCAATGCGCAGGCACGGCCACCGGGTCCAGCAATGTGCGACCGCCGTCAACGGTGACGATTTGGCCGGTCATGAAGGCCGCGGCATCCGACGACAGGAATTGCACGGCCTCTGCCACCTCTGACGCCGCGCCGATCCGGCCCATTGGCGTCTGCCTCAAAATACGGTCGCGGTAATCGTCATTCGCCTGCATCTGGTCTTTAAGGTTTGCGCTCATGACCGATCCCAGCGCCACCCCGTTCACGCGCACGCGCGACGCGGCAAGTGCCACGGCCATGGACCGTGTC
>JAAAPG010000152.1 GCA_009908405.1 Alphaproteobacteria bacterium
CGCTTCAAGGGCTTGGGCGAGATGGACGCGAAGGATTTGAAGGAAACGACGATGGACCCGGCCTCGCGCCGCCTGATCCGCGTGTCGGTGGATGACGACATGCCGGGCGAGACGTCGGACCTTGTCGAGCGGCTGATGGGCAAGAAGCCGGAATTGCGGTTCCAGTATATTAGTGAGAATGCTAGGTTTGTAGAAGAACTGGATGTATGAGGTAGATCAATGTCTGATGACTTCGAATATGAAGATAGAAGCCAAGAAATTTCTTTTGATGATAGCGAAGAAGATGAACTCGATTCGTTAGCCCCTAACGCCTACACACCAATGATCTTTACAACATTGCAGAGACCGACGCGGGATCTTCATTCTGATTATGCTGCTAAAGAGCTCGATCCACGGCCATCATTTCAGAGAGGTTATGTTTGGGACAAAAAACGTGCCTCTAAACTTATCGAGTCAATTCTATTGAATGTCCCACTACCACTTATATACACAGCTGAGGAGGCTGACCAAACAGAGGTGGTAATAGATGGCCAGCAACGTTTAGTATCTGTATTTGGCTTTATCGAAGAAAAATTTCCTAAGGATGGCAGCACATTTCGACTATCGGGCTTAGGGCTTTTATCGGATTTTAATGGCAAACTATTTTCGGAACTAGACCCGGGAGATCAAAGAGCGATTAAGAAATATATATTCCAAATCATTAAAATCTCTAAAGAATCTCACGCAGATGTCAAGTTTGAGATTTTTGAACGCCTAAATTCAGGCTCGGTAACGCTCAACCCGCAAGAACTACGAAACTGTGTTTATCGTGGAAGAATGAATGAACTTCTTAAAGAGATGGCCGGAAACACAGATTTTCGGTTAATGATTGGAACGTCCACCACAACGAAGAGGATGCAAGATCAAGAGCTAGTTCTTCGATTTTTTGCTTTCTACGATCGCACTTATCTTCACTACAGCGGCTCTATGAAATCATTCCTGAACGAATATATGAACGAGTTCAAGAACCCGAGCGCTGACAAGGCGGATAAACTTAGAGCTGCATTCAAAAAAGCTGCAGCAATAAGTTATAGTATTTTTGGTCACAATGCTTTCCGAAAGTTTAAGATTGGCGATTCGAACAACCCTAACGGCGATTGGGAAAGACCGATCAACCGGCCACTATTTGACGTAGTCATGTGGTCATTCTCACGCTACGAGAAACATGATGTGTTTTCTCATGCTGACGAGATAAGAGCGTCCTTAATAAATTTACTTGCAACCGATGCAAAGTTTATGGACGCGATTACTAGTGCGGTTGGTGATAAAAATAAGACAGCTTATCGGTTCAAGACTTGGAGTGATGTTCTTGAGGGTATTATTTCAAAATCGAGAACAGGTCGAATTTTCTCGCCAGAGGTTAAATTACAACTCTTTAGGGCGTCACCTATTTGTAAGATATGTGGTCAGACTATCCTTTCACTTGATGACGCCCATGTAGATCACATTGTTCCTTTCTCTAAGGGTGGAGTGACGCAAATTGACAACGCTCAACTTACCCATCGGTTCTGTAATCTAAGTAAGTCGGCTAACTAACACGCTCAAAATCAAGGGCCGCAGGCCCGCCGCGCAAGCGCCGTCGCGCCCCCGAGCGGCGGCGCTTTTGCTGTCATAGGCGCATAGCCTGACCTCTCGACGTTCCTTGCCGCCATAAAGCGCCGCAGCCCGACCATCGCAGCGCCACCGCGCGCGACGGCCCTTGCCCGGCTTCGCGTCCATTCCACGCGGTCGAGGCGCGCTCTTGCACCCAGATGCGCACAGCCTCACCCTGCAACGCCCCTTGCCGCCACAAAGCGTCACCGCAGGATGGCCCTTGCCCGGCTTGGTGCTCCTTACCTCACCGCGCGGCGCCCAAACCAATCATTTACGTTTAAAATCAATGCCTTACCGTTTCACGTGAAACAGCCTAACGCCCCCTTAACGCGTCGGCACAGGCTCCTCGCCCCGGTAGTCGTAGAACCCGCGCTGCGTCTTGCGCCCCAGCCAGCCCGCTTCGACATATTTCACCAGCAGCGGGCAAGGCCGATACTTGGTATCCGCCAACCCGTCATGCAGCACGTTCATGATGGCCAGGCAGGTGTCCAGCCCGATGAAATCCGCCAGTTCCAGCGGCCCCATCGGGTGGTTCGCGCCCAGTTTCAGCGACTGGTCGATCGAGCGGACCGACCCCACGCCCTCATACAGGGTATACACCGCCTCGTTTATCATCGGCACCAGGATGCGGTTGACGATGAAGGCCGGGAAATCCTCTGCACTCGCCGCCGTTTTTCCCAGCCTCTCGACCACGCCATGCAGCGCCTTGTAGGTCGCCTCGTCCGTGGCGATACCCCGGATCAGTTCCACCAGTTGCATCACCGGCACCGGGTTCATGAAATGCAGGCCCATGAACTTTTCCGGCCGGTCGGTGCGGCTGGCCAGCCGCGTGATGGAAATGGACGACGTGTTCGAGGTCAGGATCGTGTGCGGCTGGATATGCGGCAGCAAGTCCTCGAAGATCGCGGCCTTGACCGTCTCGCGCTCGGTCGCGGCCTCGACAATCAGGTCGGTCGGGCCAAGATCGGCCAGTTTGGTGGTGGTGCGAATGCGCTCCATCGCCGCCGCCTTGTCCTCTGCCGAAACCTTGCCCTTCGTCACCTGCCGGTCGATATTGCGGTCGATCTGCGCCAGCGCCTTGTCCAGCGCGTCCGCCGACATATCGGTCAGCCGCACGTCATGGCCGGTCAGCGCAAAGACATGGGCAATCCCGCTGCCCATCTGGCCTGCGCCGACGATGCCGACTGTCTTGATCTCCATCTGCCGCTCCTGTCTGGTGGTGGCGCCACCATAGGGCCGGGGCGGGGGATGCTGCAAGCGCGAATGGATCAGCGGGGTGGCAGCATTTGTTGCACGATGCCCACGCCCATCAAATACAGGCTGGTCGCGATCAAGCCCCATGTGACCGCCTGTGGCTGCGCGAACCCGCTCCACGCCGCCCAGCCCGCCAGCGCGGTCCAGACCAGCGCCACGGGCAGCGACACCGCCCGCCAGCGCGCGGTCCGCACCGGGTGGATGAATTTCAGCGGCGTGAACATGGCCACGGCGAGGAACACCACGGCCCCAAGGATGACCGCGGCCGACGGTTGCACCGCGAAGAACACCAGCGCCGCCATGTTCCAGCAGCCGGGAAAGCCCTGGAAGCTGTTATCGGCGGTTTTCATCCGCGAATCGGAAAAATACAGCACCGAGGTGAAGGTGATCGCGATGATCGCCACCCAGCCCGTCCAGCCCGGCACCAGGTCCGACTGGAACAGCGCGAATGCCGGGATGAACACGTAGGTCAGGTAGTCGATGATCAGGTCCAGCAACACCCCGTCAATGACCTGGGCGTTCTTCTTGACGTGGTAGCGCCGCGCCAATGGCCCGTCGATACCATCGACGATGAAGGCCACGACCAGCCACAGGAACATCATCGCCCAATCGCCCTTGGCCGCGTCCAGCAGGGCGAGCATGGCGAACACCGCGCCGGTGGCGGTGAACAGGTGGACGGAATAGGCTTTGAGGGTCAGCAGCACGGACGGGCCTTTTGGGTTAGCCGCGCGCACGCGGATGTGCGGCGGTGTAGACATCCATCAGGCGGGTGGTGTCAACCGCCGTGTAAACCTGTGTGGACCGCAAGGACGCATGGCCGAGCAATTCCTGAATGGCGCGCAGATCGCCGCCCTTGGCCAGCAGATGCGTGGCAAAGGAATGGCGCAAGGCATGGGGCGTGGCCGTGGCGGGCAGGCCCAGTTGCAGGCGCGTCGCTTCCATGACTCGGGCAACATGGCGCCGGTCGAGCGGCCCGCCGCGCATGGCGCGGAACAGGGGAAGGTGGGGGGCGGATGTATGCGGGCAGGCGCGCAGATAGGCATCCACCGCGTGGCACGCCAGCGGAAGCACCGGCACCAACCGGTCGCGCCCGCCCTTGCCGGTGATGCGCAGAACCTCGGGCAAGGGGGCGTCGCGACCGGTCAGCGCCAATGCTTCCGACACGCGCAAGCCGCAGCCATAAAGCAACGTCACCACGGCAACATCGCGCAGTCCCGCCCAATCGGTGCGGGTTTGCACCGAGACCGTATCCAACACGCTGCGCGCATCCTCTGGCGACAAGGGGCGCGGCAAACCGCGTGTATGCTTTGGCGCGCGGGTGGCAAGAATGGCGGAAATATCGATCCCGGTGTCATCGGCCACAAACTGCGCAAAGCCCCGGACCGCCGACAATTTGCGCGCCAGGGCCCGCGCCGACAGATCACGCGCGCGCTCGTAGGCCATCCAGGCGCGCATGTCCGATTGCGTCAGATCCCCCAGCCCGCGCGGCGCATCCAACCCGCCCAAGTGCTGCCCCATGAATCCCAGAAACCCGCGCAGATCGGTCGCGTAGGCGGCGACGGTGTTGGCGGATGCCCCGCCAAGCCTTTGCTTGCGCTGCAAGTAGCGCGCCAGCGCATCGCCCAGCGCGGGGGCGATCATGCCAGCCAGCGTCGCATCGACCTCTCGAAGATGCCCGCGAAGAAGGACAGCAGGTCGGTGCCCTGCCCCGGTTTGAACGTGTGCGGATTGTCGGACGCCATGACCAGCATGCCGCCCATGCGTTGCGCGCCAAGGTCCAGGCGCAAACAGGCCTCTGACCGCAGATCGGCGGCGCGGGCGCCATACAGCCGCGTCGTCGCCGGCACCGTCTGTCGCAGGATCACCTGCCGGGTGGTCGGCGCTTGGCCGAGGTTGACATACTCATCCACGAACCCCGGTTCGACCACGACCAGCACATCGGAAATACGCTCCAGCGCCGGGTCCGGCCCCGCTTCGGGGCTTTCCAGCACCAGCTTGATCGCATCCACGCGCAGAATCTCGGCCACGTCGGTGCCCAGGTTGCGCAGGAAATCCTCGAATTGCGTGGGGTCCAGCATCCGCAGGATGGCGCGATGCACCTGGTTGGTGCCCGACAGGTTTTCATAGGCCGCCGCGATCACCGCGCGGTGGGTTTCTTCCAGCCGATCCAGCCGGGCTTCCAGCCGCTCCATCGCCAGACCGCGCAAGTCCACGATATTGTTGCCCATTTCGCGCTCGGAAGCGGCGACAAGGGCGCGCATGACGTCCTTGTCATCGAGGATGAAGGCCGGGTCCGAAATGATCTGCGCGCGAAGCTGGTCCAGCTCTGCGCCGAGGGCGGCTGATGACATGATGTGCCTGTCCGTTGACTGCTGATTTTGCTCTTTTGCGGACTATAGCAAAGGTTACAGGATTTTTTGACCTGTTTTTTCCCAATCTTTCATGAATTGTGCCAAACCTGCATCTGTCAGCGGGTGGCTGGCCAGTTTGCGGATCACTTCGGGCGGGGCGGTCATGACATCGGTGCCGATGCGGGCCACGTCCAGCACATGGTTGACGGACCGGATCGACGCCGCGAGGATCTGGGTTTCAAACCCGTAATTGTCGTAAACGGTGCGGATGTCCTCGATCAGCTCGCACCCGTCCAGCGCCAGATCGTCCAGCCGCCCAATGAAGGGCGAAATGAACGTGGCCCCGGCTTTCGCGGCCAAAAGCGCCTGATTCGCGCTGAAACACAGCGTGACATTCACCATCTTGCCTTCGCCCGACAGCACCTTGCAGGCTTTCAGACCGTCCCATGTCAGCGGCAGCTTGACGGTGATGTTGGGCGCGATTTCGGCCAGCTTGCGGCCCTCGGCGATCATGGCATCGGCTTCGAGTGCGACCACCTCGGCGGAAACGGGGCCGTCCACGATCCCGCAAATCTCGCGCGTGACCTCGGTAATGTCGCGGCCCGATTTCAGGATCAGCGACGGGTTCGTCGTGACGCCGTCCACCATGCCCAGATCGTTCAACTCGCGGATAGCGGTAACATCGGCGGTATCGACAAAGAATTTCATGCGGTTTCCCCTTCGGCTTGCGACCTTGCGTTGCGGGCGTCATACCTGATGCCACGCGCCCAAGGAACCCCGAAAACCCCATGCCCGACGCCCCGGAATTCTACGACGAAGGCACGCCCTGCGGGGTGCTTACCGCCGAGCCGTTGGGCCGCGTGCTGGATTACCGCGCGCCCGAAGGGGGCTGCTGGCTGGGCGCCTTCGTGCAGGTGCCGCTGGGGCCGCGCCGCGTGGTGGGCGTGGTCTGGGGGCCTGCCGAGGGACGGTTCGACCGTGCGAAACTGCGGCAGATCATCCGCGTGCTCGATGCCGCCCCCATGCGGGCAGAGCTGCGCGATTTCCTGACCCGGCTGGCCGATTACACGCTGACGCAACTGCCCATGGTGCTGCGGCTGGCCACCCGCGTGCCGGGGCTGGCCGATGGGCCGGTCACGCGCAAGCTGCTGTTTCGTGGCGCCGGGCTGCCCGACCGCATGACCGATGCGCGCACCCGCGTCATGGCCGCGCTGGATGAATTCGGCGGCGCGGGGCTTTCGCCGGGCGAATTGGCGCAGGCGGCGGGGGTTGGCACGGGCGTGGTGCGCGGGCTTGTGACGGCAGGGGCGTTGCACGAACGCGCAGCACCACGCGACCAGCCCTTTCCCCGGCTGGACCCCGCGCGCCCCGGCCCCGTTTTGTCAGACGACCAGGCCCGCGCGGCGGATGCCTTGCGCAAGGGGCAAGGCGGTTATGGCACATGGCTGCTGAAAGGCGTGACCGGGTCCGGCAAGACCGAGGTTTACCTGGAAGCCGTCTCTGAGACCTTGCGCGCGGGGCGGCAGGCCTTGGTTCTGCTGCCGGAAATCGCGCTCTCGGCGGAATTCCTGACGCGGGTGGAACATCGCTTCGGCGCAAAGCCCGCCGAATGGCATTCGGGTGTGACCCAAGCGGAACGCCGCCGCCTGTGGCGCATGGTCGGCCAAGGTGGCGCGCAGATGGTGGTGGGCGCGCGCTCGGCCCTGTTCCTGCCGTTCCAGAACCTTGGGCTGATCGTGGTCGATGAGGAGCACGACACATCCTACAAGCAGGAAGAGGGCGTGTTCTACAATGCCCGCGACATGGCGGTGCTGCGCGGCGCGCTGAATGGCGCGCAGGTGGTGCTGGCGTCGGCCACGCCCAGCCTGGAGACATGGGCCAACGCGCAAGCGGGCAAGTACACGCGGCTGGACCTGACCACGCGCTTTGGCCCGAACGCCTTGCCAGAAATGGCGGCGATTGACCTGCGAACGCAAGACATGCCCGCGAACCGTTGGGTGTCGCCCGACCTGCAAGCCGCCGTCACCGCGCGGGTCAACGCTGGCGAGCAGGCACTGTTGTTCCTGAACCGGCGCGGTTATGCGCCGCTGACCGTGTGCCGCGCCTGCGGCCACCAGATAGCCTGCACCGATTGCGACGCGCGCATGGTGGAACACCGGTTCTTGCAGCGGCTGGTCTGCCACCAATGCGGCGCAACCGCGCCCATCCCCACCACCTGCCCCGAATGCGGCGCCGAGGACCGCATGGCCCCCGTCGGCCCCGGCGTGGAACGGCTGGAGGAAGAGGCCCGCGCGCTGTGGCCCGACGCGCGCGTGGCGGTGTTGTCGTCGGACCTGTTCGGCTCGGCCCGCGCGCTGAAAGCCCAGATCGAGGAGATCGCGGCAGGCAGCGCGGACATCATCATCGGCACGCAGATCGTGGCCAAGGGGCACAACTTTCCGGCTCTGACATTGGTCGGCGTGATCGACGCCGATCTGGGGCTGTCGGGGTCGGACCTGCGCGCGGCGGAACGGGTGTTCCAGCTCACCCGGCAGGTGGCAGGCCGCGCGGGGCGGGCCGACAAACCGGGCCGCGCGCTGATCCAGACCAGCCAGCCCGAGCACCCGGTGATCCGCGCCATCCTGTCGGGCGACGAGGAAGCCTTCTGGCGGGCCGAAGCCGACGCACGGCAAGCCATGGGAATGCCGCCCTATGGGCGCTTGGCGGGGGTCATCTTGTCGGGGCCAGAGCTGGACGCGGTGTTCGCCCTTGGCAACGCGCTGGCGCAGAATGACGCGGCCCTACGGCGGATCAACGCGCAGGTCTTCGGCCCTGCCCCCGCGCCGATTGCCCGCATTCGCGGCCAACACCGGGTGCGCCTGCTGGTCAAGGCCGCCAAGGGCGCGCCGTTGCAATCGGCATTGCGCGATTGGACACGACCCCACAAGCTGGGGGCCAATATGCGGCTGATGGTCGATATCGACCCGCAAAGCTTTTACTGAACGCCCCTAAGCCAGCCAGTCGCGGAATTCGTCCATCACGGCGGCGTAAATATCGCGCTTGAAGGGCACGATGGCGGCCAGCATGTCATCGGCCTGCATCCAGCGCCATGCGCTGAATTCCGGGTGCTCGGTGGCAAGGTCGATCTGGTCGTCGCGGCCCAGATAGCGCATCAGGAACCAGCGCTGTTCCTGGCCGCGATACTTGCCGCCCCATATCTTGCCGAGCAGCTCTGGCGGCAGGTCGTAGCGCAACCAGTCGGGCGTTTCGGCCAAGGGGCCGACCAGCGCGGGCGGGACCGCGATTTCCTCTTCCAACTCGCGCAGCGCGGCCAGGCCGGGGTTTTCGCCCGGATCGATCCCGCCTTGCGGCATTTGCCAGGCCGGGCTGTCGCTGTCGAGGCGCTGCGCCCCGAAGATCAGCCCTTGCGCGTTTATCAACATGACCCCCACGCAAGGACGGTAGGGCAAGGCGGCAACCTGTTCGGGCGTCACGGCATCACTGCCCGTTCAGCGCCGTCAGACCGCGCAGGATGTCCAGCGCATAGGCCAGTTGGTAATCTTCATCGCGCAGGCGGGCCACCTCTTCGGCGCGCTCGCGCTCTTCTTCCATCTGGCGCAATTCTTCCTCGGACAGGTTGTCCGAGTTCTCCAACCGACCGCGAAGGCTGGCTTCGGACCGGGTGGGGCGCGACGTGTCATCGGCTTCTTCGATAGGCGCACGGCGGGGCTGTTCCACCACGATATCGGGCGACACGCCCAGCGCCTGAATGGACCGCCCCGAGGGGGTGTAATACCGCGACGTGGTCAGCCGGATCGCACCGTCCCCGCGCAGCGGCATCACCGTCTGCACCGAGCCTTTGCCAAAGCTGCGCGTGCCCACGACGATCCCGCGGCGATGGTCCTGCAACGCGCCCGCAACGATTTCCGATGCCGAGGCAGAGCCGCCATTGATCAGCACGACCAGCGGCTTGCCGTCGATCAGGTCACCCGATTCCGCGTTGAAGCGGTCCCCTTCGCCCTCGGCACGGCCACGGGTCGACACGATTTCGCCCTGGTCCAGAAAGCCATCGGACACGCGGACCGCCTGCGTCAGCAAACCGCCGGGATTGTTGCGCATATCCAGCACAACCCCGCCCAATTCCTCCATGCCGCCCAGTTCTTCGATAGCCTCTTCCAGCCCGTCGCGCATGTTGGGATAGGTCTGTTCATTGAACGTGGACAGCCGCAGGATGACGGTATCGCCTTCGGTCCGCACGCGGACCGCCTGTAACTCAATGGTGTCGCGGATGATCGACAGGTCGAAAGGCTCTTCCTCGCCCTCGCGCACGATGGTCACGATGATCTCTGACCCGACGGGGCCGCGCATCAGTTCGACCGCTTCGGCCAGCGTCAGGCCCAGCAGAGGTTCGCCATCGACATGGGTTATCAGGTCGCCCGGTTCGACACCCGCCATGTCGGCCGGGGTGTCGTCCATCGGCGTGACGACCTTGATGAAGCCCTCTTCCTGCGTCACTTCTATGCCCAGCCCCCCGAAAGACCCGCGCGTCTGGGTGCGCATGTCGTCGAAATCCTCGGGCGGCAGGTAGCTGGAATGCGGATCGAGCGAGGTCAACATGCCATTGATCGCGGCGGCGATCAGGTCGGAGGTGTCCACATCCTCGACATATTGGCCGCGAATCCGTTCGAACACGTTGCCGAACAGATCAAGCTGTTCATACACATCAGTGCTCTGCGCACGTTCCTGCGCCAACAGCGGGCCGGTCACCTGCGTGGCAATCAGCGCGCCGCCGAGAATGCCGCCTAGCCCGGCCAGAACATATTTCTTCATCATATCGCTTTTCCGTTCTCTGCGCGCCCGGTTTCGGACGGAAGGTTTCCGCTCAGGGTCGAGCGCCAGTCAATGCGAACCACGCCGCCGGGTCAATGGGCTTCCCCTGCTCTCGCATTTCAAAATAGAGTGTTTGGCCCCGCCCGCCACCGCTTGACGCATCACCAGTTTGTGCGGGCATGGTGCCCAGCGGCGCACCCTGCGGCAGGATCGCGGCGGTTTCGACCAGGAGCGCGCCCAGACCGACCATGACCAGAAGGATATCCTCGTCGGGTTCCAGGATCACGACCTGACCGCGCCCGGCAAGCGGGCCAGCATAGCGCACGGTGCCCGCCCATGGGGCCGTCACCAGCGCGTCGGGAAGTGTCGCGATATCCAGGCCGGGGCGACGAATGCCCAGCGCATCCGGCCCGTCGAAACCGCGCAGCACGGTCCCGCGCACCGGAAGCTCCAGCCGC
>JAAAPG010000031.1 GCA_009908405.1 Alphaproteobacteria bacterium
GTAGCGGATGATGACGACCTCGCCCGCCGTGACCTTGCCGGTCAGGATGCCGCTGACGGCGTCGTCTTGCGATTCGAACACCCGCGCGGGGCCGCTGAATGTCAGGATGCTGTCATCCACCCCCGCAGTTTTCACAATGCAGCCCTGCTCCGCCAGGTTGCCGAACAGAACGGCCAAGCCACCATCCTGGCTGAAGGCGTGGTCCTTGGACCGGATGACACCGGTTTCACGGTCTGTATCCAGCGTCTTGTAGCGGTTGGCCTGCGAAAACGCCTGCGTGGTGCGCACGCCACCGGGCGCGGCGCGGTAGAATTCCTGCACCTCCGGGTCGTCGGTGCGGGTCACATCCCACATGTCCAGCGCCATGCGCATGGTCGGGCTGTGCACGGTCGGCAGGTCGCTGTGCAAAAGCCCGGCGCGGTCCAACTGCCCGAGGATGGACATGATGCCACCGGCGCGGTGCACATCTTCCATATGCACATCGTCCTTGGCGGGCGCCACCTTGCACAGGCAGGGCACGCGGCGCGACAGCCGGTCGATATCGGCCATGCTGAACGCGACCTCGCCCTCATGCGCGGCGGCCAGAAGGTGCAGCACCGTGTTGGTCGACCCGCCCATCGCGATATCCAGCGACATGGCGTTTTCGAACGCGTCGAAACTGGCGATGTTGCGCGGCAGCACGCTGGCATCGTCCTGCTCGTAATAGCGCTTGGCGTTTTCCACGATCACATGGCCCGCGCGCTTGAACAGCTTTTCGCGGTCGGCATGGGTGGCCAGGGTGGACCCGTTGCCGGGCAGCGACAGGCCCAAGGCTTCGGTCAGGCAATTCATGGAATTGGCCGTGAACATACCCGAGCACGACCCGCAGGTCGGGCAGGCGGCGTCCTCGATCGTCTGCACCTGCGCGTCGGTGTACTTGTCATCGGCGGCCACGACCATCGCATCGACAAGGTCGAGCGCCTTTTCCACGCCATCCACTTCGATCTTACCGGCCTCCATCGGGCCACCCGACACGAACACGCAGGGAATGTTCAACCGCATCGCCGCCATCAGCATGCCCGGCGTGATCTTGTCGCAGTTGGAAATGCAGACCATCGCATCGGCACAATGCGCGTTCACCATGTATTCGGTCGAATCCGCGATCACCTCGCGCGAGGGCAGGGAATACAGCATCCCGTCATGGCCCATGGCAATGCCGTCATCCACCGCGATGGTGTTGAATTCCTTGGCCACGCCGCCCGCGTTTTCCACCTCGCGCGCGACCAGTTGGCCCAGATCCTTCAGGTGCACATGCCCCGGCACGAATTGGGTAAAGCTGTTGACGATGGCAATGATCGGCTTGTCCCAGTCGCCATCGGTCATGCCGGTGGCGCGCCACAATCCGCGCGCGCCGGCCATGTTGCGGCCATGGGTGGTGGTGCGGGAACGATAACGGGGCATCTGGCTCTCCTTGTGGCGGCTGCGATGTCTTTAGCCCATGCGCGCCGCGTGGGAAAGAGTGCTCATCCCCAAAGCGCGGGCAAGGCCGGGTGCACGCCCGCGTCATCGAAATGCAGGGCCGGGTCGCGGTCTTCGGCCAGTAGCAATGGCCCGTCCAGATCGACAATCTCTGCCCCTTGCGCGACCAGAACGGCCGGGGCCATGGCCAGCGAAGACCCCACCATGCACCCTACCATCACGCGGTAGCCCTCGGCACGCGCGGCGTCGCGCAGCGCCAGCGCCTCGGTCAGGCCGCCGGTCTTGTCCAGCTTGATATTGACCATGTCATACTTGCCGCGCAGCCCCGGCAGGCTGGCGCGGTCATGGCAGGATTCGTCGGCGCAAACCGGCAGCGGGCGCGCGATCTCGGCCAGCATGTCATCGGCCCCGGCGGGCAAGGGCTGCTCGACCATCTCGACCCCTAGGCGCAGCAGGTGCGGGGCAAGATCGGCATAGATATCGGCATCCCAGCCTTCATTCGCGTCAATGATGATCCGGGTCGCGGGCGCGCCGCGCCGCACGGCTTCCAGCCGCCCCATATCCTCTGGCGTGCCCAGCTTGATCTTCAACAAGGGCCGCGCCGCATGTTTGCGCGCCGCAAGCTCCATCTTCTCGGGGCTGTCCAAGGAAAGGGTAAAGGCGGTCACGACAGGCTTTGGCGGCGCCAATCCGGCCAAGTCCCAGACCGGACACCCCGCGCGCTTCGCGTCCCAATCCCACAACGCGCAATCAACAGCATTGCGCGCGGCCCCGGCGGGCAACGCCGTTTGCAACGCGGCGCGGTCCATACCGTCGCCAAGCCCGTCGATCTGCGCCCGGACCGAACCCATCGTCTCGTCATAGCGCGCGTAGGGCACGCATTCGCCCTGCCCAACGACATCATCGCGCAACACCTCGGCGCGCAGCACATCCGCATGGGTCCGCGACCCGCGGGCAATTGTGAACACCTCGGCCAAGGCGAAGCGATCCTCGGTCACGCGCAGCATGGCTGTTCCTTCATCTTGCAACAAATACTCTGGGGTGAATGGAGCCGCAGGCTCCAGAGGGGCAACGCCCCTTAAACAGACGCCAAGGCATCGACCAGTCGCCCGGCCCCGTGGCGGAACGGGTCCACCGTCGGCAGGCCCATGCGCGCCTCGATCTCTGCACAGCAAGCGCGCGCCGCATCGTCATCCAGCGCGGCGGTATTGACCGAAATCCCCACCACTTGGCAGGCGGGGTTCGCCACCCGCGCCAGCGCCAGCGCGGTGTCCCGCAGCACCTCCAGCGATGGCAGGTCGAAGCCCGGCAAGCCGCGCATATGGCTTCGCGTCGGCTCGTGGCTCAGGATCAGCGCGTCGGGCTGGCCGCCATGGATGAGCGCCATGGTCACGCCGGAATACGATACGTGAAACAGCGAGCCCTGCCCCTCGATCAGGTCCCAGTGGTCGGGGTGATTGTCGGGCGTCAGCCACTCGACCGACCCGGCCATGAAATCGGCGACAACAGCATCCAGCGGCACGCCATCGCCGGTGATCAGGATGCCGGTCTGCCCGGTGGCGCGGAAACTGGCCTTCATGCCGCGCGCGACCATCTCGCGTTCCATGCACAGCGACGTGTACATCTTGCCCACGGAGCAATCCGTGCCGACCGCAAGGCAGCGCTTGCCGCCGCGTTTTTCGCCATTGGCGATGGGGTAGGTCACGGACGGCACGCGCACGTCATGCAACTTGCGCCCGGTCGCATCCGCCACCGCCTTCAGGTCGGGTTCGTCGCGCAGCAGGTTGTGCAGGCCGGACGCCAGGTCGAACCCGTCCTCCAGCGCCGCGATCAGCACCTTTTTCCACGCGGCCGAAATCACGCCGCCCCGGTTCGCAACGCCGATGACCAGCGTTTTCGCGCCGGCGGCCTTGGCCTCTGCCAGCGTCATGTCGGGCAGTTTCATGTCGGCGCGGCACCCGTCCATGCGGAACTGGCCCAGCGCGAAATCGGGGCGCCAATCCTTAACGCCTTGCGCGACCTTGGCGGCCAGCGGATCGGGCGCATCGCCCAGGAACAGCAGGTAAGGGGTCTCGATCATGCTTGCCTCCAACATGCGGGGGTATTTCGGTTTCCAGAATAACCGGTTTTTCGGGGAGTGTTTCGTGATTTGCGCCGAATTATCCAGGATTTGACGAAGGAAATTCTCCTTATCTGGCAAATTGCGCAAATAATGACCGCAACAATGCTGCCGTGCGGCGCAGGCTTTGCAGCTGCAGAAATCCTCTTGCGCGGCAGTATGCAACAATATACCAAAATCACGTATCGTTTCGACAGATCTTGTCCTGAGAGGTTAGACCATGAGCTTCCGCCTGCAACCCGCGCCCGTTGCCCGCCCCAATCGCTGCCAGTTGTTCGGCCCCGGATCGCGCGCGGCCTTGTTCGAGAAGATGGCGGCCAGCGCCGCCGATGTCATCAATCTCGACCTCGAGGATTCGGTCGCGCCGTCGGACAAGGACAGCGCGCGCGAGAATGTCGTGGCCGCGACGCATGATGTCGATTGGGGCAAGAAAACCCTGTCAGTCCGCATCAACGGGCTGGACAGCCCGTTCTGGTATCGTGACGTCGTCGACCTGTTGGAGCGCGGCGCAGACCGGTTGGACCAGATCATGATCCCGAAAGTGGGCTGCGCCGCCGATATCTACGCCGTGGATGCGCTTGTCACCTCCATCGAAGCCGCCAAGGGCCGCCAGAAACGGATCGGGTTCGAGGTTATCATCGAATCCGCCGCCGGGATTACCAATGTTGCCGAAATCGCCGCGGCCAGCCCCCGCCTGACCGCCATGAGCCTTGGCGCGGCCGATTTCGCGGCGTCCATGGGCATGTCCACGACCGGCATCGGCGGCACACAGGAAAACTACTACATGCTGCGCGATGGCGCGCAATACTGGTCCGATCCGTGGCACTGGGCGCAATCGGCCATCGTGGCGGCCTGCCGCACGCATGGTGTTCTGCCCGTCGATGGGCCGTTCGGCGATTTCAGCGACGATGACGGCTTCCGCGCGCAGGCGCGCCGCTCTGCAACCTTGGGCATGGTCGGCAAATGGGCGATCCACCCCAAGCAGGTGGCGCTGGCGAACGAGGTCTTTACCCCGTCCGACGCCGCCGTTCTCGAGGCGCGCGAAATCCTGGACGCGATGGAGCAGGCCAAGGCGCGCGGCGAAGGCGCGACCGTCTACAAGGGGCGCTTGGTCGATATCGCGTCGATAAAGCAGGCCGAGGTGATCGTCCGTCAGGCCGAGATGATCGCGGCCTGACCCGACAATCGACCTGCCCGGCAGAGCAGTCGCCCTGCCGGGCAGGGCGTCAGATATCGGCGTAGGTGTGCCCTTCGCCCTTGGCGCCCGGATGCGTGACCGCGCCCATACGGGTCGGGCCGACAAGCTGGGCGTATTTGTACAGCGCGCCGCTGGAATGGATGGTCGGTTTGGCGCCAGCCCACGCTTTGCGCCGCGCGTCCATCTCATCCTCTGACAGCGCGACCGACAATTCGCCCGTCAGCGCATTCAGCGTGATCATGTCGCCATTTTGCAGCAGTGCAATCGGCCCGCCATGCGCGGCCTCCGGCCCGACATGGCCGACGCAGAAGCCGCGGGTGGCGCCCGAAAAGCGGCCATCGGTAATCAGCGCCACGCGCTTGCCCATGGCCTGCCCGGACAGCGCCGCCGTCGTGGCCAGCATTTCGCGCATGCCGGGGCCGCCCGCGGGGCCCTCGTTGCGGATGACGATCACGTCGCCCGGTTCGTAGTCGCGCGCCTTGACGGCGGCGAAGGCGTCTTCCTCGCATTCGAACACGCGGGCGGGGCCGGTAAAGACCTGTTCCTCTTCCGGCATCCCCGCCACTTTCACGATGGCGCCGTCGGGGGCAAGGTTGCCCTTCAACCCCACGACCCCGCCGGTCTTGCTGATCGGGGTTGCGACGGGGTGTATCACCCGCCCGTCCGCTTCCAGCGAAATGCGGTCCAGTTCCTCGCCCATGCTGCGGCCGGTCACGGTCAGGCAGTCCTCGTGGATCAGGCCTGCCTTGCGCAATTCCTTCATCACCACGGGCAGGCCGCCGGCCTCGTACAAATCCTTGGCGACGTACTCGCCCCCCGGTTTCAGGTTCACGAAATACGGCGTGTCGCGGAAAATGTCGCAGACATCCATCAGGTCGAAATCGATCCCGGCCTCATGCGCGATGGCGGGCAGGTGCAGCCCGGCATTGGTGGACCCGCCGGTGCAGGCCACCACGCGCGCCGCGTTTTCCAGCGACTTGCGCGTGACGATGTCGCGCGGGCGCAGGTTGCGCGCCAGCAGGTCCATCACCGTGATGCCCGACGCCTCGCAATACTGGTCGCGCGATTCGTAGGGCGCTGGCGCGCCGGAGCTGTTCAGCAGCGCCAGCCCGATCGCTTCTGAAACACAGGCCATGGTGTTGGCGGTGAACTGCCCGCCGCAGGCCCCGGCGCTGGGGCAGGCGACGCGTTCCAGCACCGAAAGCTCGGCGTCCGAGTAGTTGCCGGCCTGGTGCTTGCCCACGGCCTCGAACACGTCCTGCACGGTCACATCCTTGCCGCCCAGCCGTCCCGGCAGGATCGACCCGCCATAGATGAACACCGACGGCACGTTCAGCCGCACCATGGCCATCATCATGCCGGGCAGCGACTTGTCGCAACCGGCCAGACCTACAAGCGCGTCATAGCAATGCCCGCGCATGGTCAGTTCCACCGTGTCGGCAATCGCCTCGCGCGAAGCGAGCGAGGATTTCATCCCCTCATGCCCCATCGCGATTCCATCTGTCACGGTGATGGTGGTGAATTCGCGCGCGGTGCCGCCGCCCTTGGCGACGCCGGTCTTGACCACCTTGGCCTGACGATCCAGCGCGATGTTGCACGGCGCGGCCTCGTTCCAGCAGGTGGCAACCCCGACCCAAGGCTGGTGGATCTCTTCCTCGGTCAGGCCCATGGCGTAGAAATACGACCGGTGCGGGGCGCGGGCGGGGCCTTCGGTGACGTGGCGCGAGGGCAGGCGGGATTTGTCGAAACGGGGCGTGTCTGTCATGGCATCCTCTGCTGATTTCCAGCTAAGGTAGTCAGCACCCCGAAACCGGGCAAGCAAAACCGGGGATCGCCCTCTTTCGCAGGGGCGCGGGCTGCACTAGGGTCTGCGCCACCGCCGCCAGCCGGAGCATATGCGTGAGCGACACCGTCACCCCCATGATGGCCCAGTACCTGGATGTGAAGGCCCAGCACCCCGACGCGCTGCTGTTCTACCGCATGGGCGATTTCTACGAATTGTTCTTCGACGACGCTGTTGCGGCGGCCACCGCGCTGGATATTGCCCTGACCAAGCGCGGCAAGCACAAGGGCCAAGACATCGCCATGTGCGGCGTGCCGCACCATTCCGCCGAAGGGTACCTGCTGACGCTGATCCGCAAGGGGTTTCGCGTGGCGATCGCCGAGCAGATGGAAAGCCCCGAGGCCGCCAAGAAGCGCGGCCACAAGGCCGTTGTCCGGCGCGAGGTCGTGCGCCTTGTCACCCCCGGCACCCTGACCGAAGACAGCTTGCTGGACGCGCGGCGGCACAATTTCCTGGCCGCCTATGCCGAGATCCGCGACGCGGGCGCGCTGGCTTGGGCTGATATTTCCACGGGACAAGTGCGCGTCATGCCCTGCACGCGCGCGCGGCTGGGGCCGGAACTGGCGCGGCTGGCCCCGCGCGAAGTTCTGGTCGCCGATCCGATGGCAGAGAGCGTCCGCCCCGTGATCGAAGACATGGGCGCCGCGCTGACCGCGCTTGCGCCCGCCAGTTTCGACAGCCAGTCGGCCGAGCGGCGGCTGTGCGACCTCTACGGTGTTCAGACGCTGGACGGCTTCGGCCAGTTCGCGCGGCCCGAGCGTGCCAGTTTGGGCGCATTGGTCGATTACCTGGACCTGACCCAGCGCGGCAAGCTGCCCCTGTTGCAGCCCCCCACGGCGGAGAGTGCGGATGCGTCGGTCCAGATCGACGCCGCCACCCGCCGCAACCTGGAACTGACACAGGCGCTGTCGGGCGGGCGCGACGGCGCGCTTCTGTCGGCGATTGACCGCACGGTCACGGCGGCAGGCGCGCGGCTGCTGGAACGGCGCTTGTCCGCGCCCGCGCGCCGGGCGGACACCGCGCTGGCAAGGCAAGCCTGCGTCAGTTTCCTGCACGGGCAATCGCGGCTTTGCGCCGATCTGCGCTCGGCGCTGAAATCGGTGCCCGATCTGGACCGCGCGCTGTCGCGGCTGGCGCTGGACCGGGGCGGCCCGCGCGACCTGGGCGCGGTGCGGCAGGCGCTGGCGCAAGCGGGCGCGCTGGCCGGGATGCTGGACACGGACCTGCCCGACCTGCTGGCCCAAGCCCGCGCCGCCCTTCTGGGCCATGACGCCCTGCTCGATGCGCTCGACGACGCCTTGGTCGCCGAGCCGCCGCTTCTGGCGCGCGATGGCGGTTTCATCGCGCCGGGCCATGACGCGGATCTGGACGAGGCGCGCCGCCTGCGCGACGAGGGGCGCAGTGTGATTGCCGCGATGCAGGCCGAGTATGTGACCGATACTGGCATCGGGTCGCTCAAGATCAAGCATAACAACGTGCTGGGCTATTTCGTCGAGGTGACCAGCACCCATGCCGAACGGATGCTGGCACCGCCCCTGTCCGACCGCTTCATCCACCGCCAGACGACCGCGAACCAGGTGCGCTTCACCACGGTCGAGCTGTCCGACATGGAAACCCGCATCCTGAACGCGGGCGGGCAGGCGTTGGAAATTGAAAAGCGCCTGTTCGACGGCTTGCGCGCGCAAGTGCTGAACGCCGCCGCCAAGCTGTCGGACGCCGCGCGCGCCTTGGCGGAAATCGACCTGGCCGCCGGGTTGGCCGACCTGGCTCGCGCGGGCGATTGGTGCGCGCCCAAGCTGGATGACAGCCGCGCCTTTGCCATAGAGGGCGGACGCCATCCGGTGGTCGAAGCGGCGCTTAAACGCACCGGAGAGCCGTTCATCGCCAATGATTGCGACCTGTCGGCGGAGGCGGGCGCGGCCATCTGGTTGCTGACCGGCCCGAACATGGCCGGGAAATCCACCTTCCTGCGGCAAAACGCGCTGATCGCCATCCTGGCGCAGATGGGCGCGTGGGTGCCCGCGCGGTCGGCGCATATCGGCATGGTCAGCCAGGTGTTCAGCCGCGTGGGCGCCAGCGACGACCTGGCGCGCGGGCGCTCCACCTTCATGGTGGAAATGGTTGAAACCGCGGCAATCCTGAACCAGGCCGATGACCGCGCGCTTGTCATCCTCGATGAAATCGGGCGCGGCACGGCGACCTATGACGGGCTGTCGATTGCCTGGGCCACGTTGGAACATTTGCACGACGTGAACCGCACCCGCGCGCTGTTCGCCACGCATTACCACGAGATGACGGCGCTGTCGGACCGGCTGGCGGGCGTTCAGAACGCCACCGTCGCGGTCAAGGAATGGGAGGGCGACGTGGTGTTCCTGCACGAGGTGCGACGCGGCGCCGCCGACCGCAGCTACGGCGTGCAGGTCGCGAAGCTGGCCGGGCTGCCCGCGCCGGTCGTCACCCGCGCGCGCGAGGTTCTGGCGGCACTGGAAGACGGCGCGCGCAGCAATTCGCCCAAGGCGCTGATTGATGATCTGCCGCTGTTTTCCGCCGTGCAGGCCTCGGCACCCGTGGCCGCCAAACCCTCTCCCGTGCTGGACGCCTTGGCAGGTGTGAACCCCGACACGCTGTCCCCGCGCGAGGCGTTGGACATGCTTTACCAGTTGAAGGGGATGACCGACCCCGGGCCGGGTTAGGCCCCCGCCTGTAGCTGCGCGCCGTCATGCCCGGTAATGCGCGCCTGCACGATCTGACCCACGGGTTGATCCGTGTTGAACACCACTTCGGCAAATTGCGGCGTGCGGCCCATGCGCGGGTTTTCCATCAGCACCGGGTGCGTGGCGCCGACCTGTGCGCCCAGGTGGCGCGCGACCGCCGCTGCGCCCGCCGCGCGCAGGCGTGCCGCGCGGTCGCGGGTTACAGCGCCATTGATTTGCGGCATCCGCGCGGCGGGCGTTCCCGTGCGCGGGCTGAAGGGGAAGATATGCAGCCATGTCAGCCCGCAATCCTCGACCAGCTTGACCGAGTTTTCGAACATCGCGTCCGTTTCGGTCGGGAAGCCCGCGATGATATCGGCGCCGAACGCCATGTCCGGGCGCAGGCGGCGCGCGTCCGCGCAAAAGGCAATCGCATCGTCGCGCAGGTGGCGGCGCTTCATGCGTTTCAGGATCATGTCGTCGCCCGCCTGCAAGGACAGGTGCAGATGCGGCATCAGGCGCGGCTCTGTCGCGATGGCTTCCATCAGGGCGGGGTCGGCCTCTATCGAATCGATGGACGAAATCCGCAGCCGCGCCAGATCGGGGACCAGCCGCAGAATGCGGCGCACCAGGTCGCCCAACCGGGGTGTCGCGGGCAGGTCCGCGCCCCAGCTTGTCAGGTCCACGCCGGTCAGCACGACCTCTAGATACCCTTCATCCACCAGCCGTTTGATCTGGTCCACCACCACGCCCGCGGGCACGGAGCGCGAATTGCCGCGCCCATAGGGGATGATGCAAAAGGTGCAGCGGTGGTCGCACCCGTTCTGAACCTGCACATAGGCGCGCGCGCGGGTGCCGAACCCGTCGATCAGGTGGCCGGCGGTTTCCCGCACCGACATGATGTCATCGACCTGCACGCGCTCTGTCTGGCCGATCAGGTCGGGGGTCAGGCTGGCCCATGTGGCGGGCTGCATCTTTTCCGAATTGCCGATGACGCGGGTCACTTCGGGCATGGCGGCGAAGGTGTCCGGTTCGGTCTGGGCGGCGCAGCCGGTCACGACAATCGGCGCGCCGGGGTTGTCGCGGCGCAGG
>JAAAPG010000281.1 GCA_009908405.1 Alphaproteobacteria bacterium
GTCGCCGAAGAAACAGACGGTCACGTCGTCCTTGCCCTGCAGCTTCGCGCGCAGGGCCGACCCGGTGGCGATGCCCATGGACCCGCCCACGATGGCGTTGGCACCAAGGTTGCCGTGGCTCTGGTCGGCGATATGCATGGACCCGCCCTTGCCGCGGCAATAGCCCTCGGCCTTGCCCAGCAATTCGCAGAACATCTCCTTGAATTCCGCGCCCTTGGCCACGCAATGCCCGTGGCCCCGGTGGGTGCTGGTGATGCGGTCGTCGTCGGTCAGCGCCTCGCAAATGCCCACGGCCACGGCTTCCTCGCCGGAATACATATGCGTCAGCCCCGGCATCTTGGCGGACAGGTAAAGCTGGTTCGCGTTATCCTCGAAGGTGCGGATGCGCACCATCTGGGTGTACATGCGCAAGTAGTCTTCGGTGTTCGTCTTGGCCTTGGCCATGGTGCTTTCCTTTGCAAGGATGGTGCGTGCAAGCACGCACCCTACAGCGCCGTAGGGTGCGTGATGCGCGAACCCTTAGTAACGGTTGGCGATCGGCAGTTCTTCGGCCGGGAACAGGCTGATGACCTCGCAGCCGGTTTCGGTCACGACCACCTCTTCCTCGATCCGGGCGGCGGAATAGCCGTCGGCGGCGGGGCAGTAGGTTTCCAGCGCAAAGACCATGCCGGTCTGGATCTCCATCGGGTGATCCAAGGACACCGCGCGGCTGATGATGGGCCGCTCGTGCAGCGCCAGCCCCAGACCGTGGCCGAATTGCAGGCCGAAGGCCGCGTCCTCGTTCGGGAAGCCGAGCGATTCCGCCGTGGGCCAGACTTCTGCCACCTTGTCGGTGGTGACACCCGGTTTGATCATGGCAATCGACGCGTCGATCCATTCGCGCGCTTTCACGTAGGCGTCGGTCTGCGCGGGTGTCGCGCGGCCCACGTTGAAGGTGCGGTAATAGCAGGTCCGATAGCCCTGGTAGCTTTGCAGGATGTCGAAGAACGCCTGGTCGCCGGGGCGGATCAGCCGGTCGGTGAAGTTGTGCGGATGCGGGTTGCAGCGTTCGCCCGATATGGCGTTGATCGCCTCGACATCGTCGGACCCCATCTCGTACAGCATCTTGTTCGACAGCGCGACGATGTCATTCTCGCGCACGCCCGGTTTCAGTTCCTCGTAAATCATGTGGTAGACGCCATCGACCATGCTGGCTGCCTGCGTCAGAAGCTGGATTTCGTCCCAGTTCTTGATCTCGCGCGCGGCGAGCATGATCTGCTGGCCGTCGACGACCTTGATGCCCTCTTCCTGCAGCGCGTGGAACATGGCGGTTTCGGCGTAATCCACGCCCACCGGCATGTCGGCCATGCCCGCATCCTTGATAAGCTGCGCGATCATCTTGGCGTATTTCTTCATCAGCCCGAATTCGGGCGGGATGGTGCCGCGCATGCCGACCACGCCGGCCAGGCAATGGTCCGGCTCCAGCCAGTCGGAATAGCGCTGGTGATGCACGGCGGCAGAGCCGAAATCCCAGACATAGGGGCTGTCATCGCCGGTCAGCAGGCAGAAGCGGCACATCTTGTCGCGTTCCCACTCGCCGATCTTGGTGGCGGTGACGTAGCGGATGTTGTTCACGTCGAACAACAGAAGCGAGCCGGCGGGCGAGTTCTGTAATGACTGTCGCGTGCGCGCCAGCCGGTAGCGGCGCAGGCGATCATGGTCGACCCGGCGTTCGAAGTCGACCGAGGTGTGGCCCCAGGCGGGCAGGCGGTCGCGCCATTCCCAATTGGGTTCCAGGTCTTGCGGGGATAGAAGGTTCGGCATCAGGGCGCGTGTCATGAAAATCTCCTTGCGGGTGTGCGCGGGGCACACCCGTTCATGGGGGAAGTGAATAAAAACAGCGGGTTATTTCGTAACCCAGCCACCGTCGATAGAGATCATCTGGCCGGTCATGTAGTCGCTGTCGTCGGAACACAGGAACGACGCCGTGCCCACCACGTCCTTGGGGTAGGACACCCGCTTGATGACAAGGTTGTTCTCGACAATGTCGTCATAGGCCTGGCCCGCACGCTCCTTGAAGCCGATCTCGACCAGGTCCTTGTCAAGCTGTTCCCAAAGCGGCGTGACCACCACGCCCGGCGCGTAGCCGTTGACCGTGATGTTGTGCTCTGCCAGCCCCAGCGCGCCGCATTCGGTCAGCGCCAGGCAGCCGTATTTCGAGGTGCAGTAGACCGTCACGTCCACCAGCGGCTTGCGCGAGGCGATACTTCCGACATTGATCAGCTTGTAGGGATGATCTTCCATCGGGCCCTGCGCGATCATCTGCTTGGCCACTTCCTGCATGCCCAGCCACATCGCCTTGGTGTTGACGTTCATGATCATGTCCCAGTTGTCTTCATCGATGTCCATGAAGAACCGGGGCTTGTTCAGGCCCGCGTTGAAAACGGCGACATTGATGGACCCGAACGCCTCGACCGTGGCGGCAACGGCGCTCGCGTTGTCCTCGCGCTTGGTGACATCCATCTTGACCGCGATGGCCTTGCCGTTCCCGGCGGCGTTGATCTGGTCGGCGACCTTCTGCGCCTCGTCGAGGTCGAGATCGCCAAGGCAGACATTCGCGCCCTGGGCCGCGAAAGCTTCGGCATTGGCCGAGCCCATGCCGCGCGCGGCACCGGTGATCAGGATGTTCTTGCCGTTCAGGCGGTTCGGGTCCATGGTGTCCTCCCTAAGTGACCTTGGATTTCATGATCGTTTCAGCTTCGGACTGAATGCGGTCCAAAGCGTCCCGCGGCGCGATGATACCGCGCAGCATGTCGTGCAGTTCGCGCCCGCACAGGTCGATGATTTGCGACACTTGCGGGATCGGCGGGCGTGGCCAGAATTGCAGCTCGTCGCGCCAGGACATCTGGTCGAGCAGGCCAAAAATGGGCGACAGGCGCCGCACCTCGGGGTCTGCGCCCACGGAATAGCGCGGTTCTGTCCGGCTGCCGTTTTGCGCATACAGCTTTTGCGCACCGGGTGACGTGAAGGTCACAAGGGCTTCAACCGTATCATCCAGCCGGTCCTCGGGCAGATTGGCCGGGATGCACAGAACGTAGCCGCCAACCGGCGCAATGGAACTGCCAGCGGGGCCATGCGGGTGCGGCAGGTAGCCCGTGTTGCCATGCGCGGGACTGTTTTCGTTCATTTCGAAATACGGGGCCAGCAGCGTGTAGCCATAGGCCATGGCGACGTGACCCGCGCCGAAGGGGCGCACGCGCTCATACCACGACATGGACAGAATATCGGGCGGCGAATAATCCAGAAGCTGCATCAGGTAGTCTGCCGCTTCCAGCGCGCGGTCGGTGTTCAATGTCGGGGTAAAGCCGCCTTGCGCCAGACGGTCGGTGTCATAGCCCCCGGCGATGCGCGGCATATCGATGATCGGCTGCCCAAAGGCCGCGCAGGTCATCATGAAGGTATGGCCAAGCGCCGTGCCGCGCGCTGCATTCCAGGCCACGCCATAGCGCCCGCGTTGGGGGGTGTGCAGATGGCGCGCCGCGTCAAGCACGGCATCGGTGGTTGTCGGCAGATCCAGCCCTTCGTTGGCGAACCAGTCCTTGCGGTAGAACATCAGTTCCGGCGTGGTCTGGCTGGGCACGCCGTAGGGGCGGCCGTCCCAATGCGCGGCGCGCCAGCCGGCCGTGTGAAAATCGGCGGGGTCAAGACGGGCGACGTCCATCACCGTGTCCAACGGGCGGATGATGCCTTTTTCAACGAATTCACCCACCCAGGGCAGATCGACCGCGATCAGGTCATAGCGGCTTTTGGGGCGTTCGGCGTTGCGCAACGCTTCTTCGCGCAGCCGGTCGATGCTGAACGCGCGTTGGTGAATGCTGGTGCCGACGATCTGTTCAAACTGGCGTTTCAGCCCGTCCATGACCATGAAGGTCGGATCGCCATGCACCAGGATACGCAAGCCACCCGACAATTTCAGCGGTTCGGGCAAGGCGCGCGGCGGCGCGATGGCGGCGCGTCCGGGTTGATACGATCCGCCGAAATAGTAATCGGTCGTATCGGGCGTGGGGCCGGATACGTCGAACGAGCGCCGTGCCAGCCGTTCGATACGGTCCGCCAGCTGGCTGAAACCATCCAGCAAACGCGCACTGGGGTGCAGCGAGTGGCTCTTGCCGGTGCGTGTACGGACACGCCGGTCGATCAGGCCCGCTGCCTCTACCTCTGCCAGTTTGCGTGTTGCGGTTGCGTAGGGCACCCCCGCCGCCGCGACCAATGACGATGGCGACACGATTCGCCCTTCGGAGTGGCATTGCAGAAGATGCAGGATCATCTTGAGATGCGGGTTCGGAGTGCTGGGCTCCAACGAGCTGTCTAGCTCTATCATCAGGCCCGACAGGAATTCCGTGACCCGATCAAGCTCGGGGTTTGCCACGGCTGACACGGCGTCCAACGGCGTCACGGCCATGGATTGTCCAGATTGAATATTTCGCACTGTGTCATGTTTCATGGTATCAGGGTTGGTGCCTGTTTCGGGCCGCGGCTTAGGATGCATGTTTGCGGATCTCCGTCATATCGTCCAAATTGAAGGTCGGCATATCATCAAAATAACCAAAATGAGATATTAAATGTTCAATACGGATAAATTGTATGAGGCGTTGCTGCGTGGAATCACGATGAATTGGGGTGTGATCGGTCGGGGCATCGTCCCTTCGAGCCGGGAGGATACTCGCGATCGCATTGAGCCTTTTATGGGAGGAAAGACAAATGAAGACAGCATTGAAAGCAGCACTCGTGTGCTCGACCGCACTGATCGGGACCGCTGCGGCCGCTCAGGAGTACACGATCGGCATCACCCAGAACAACGTGGGCGTCGACAGCTACCAGACCACTTACGAGCAGGCGTTCATCGCCGCGGCCGAAGCCAACCCCGATGTCAACGCGGTCGTTCTGGATGCAGGCGGTGACGTGGCGCGCCAGCTTGCCCAGATCGACGACCTGATCCAGCAAGAGGTCGATGCAATGATCATCTGGCCGACCAATGGCGAAGCCGTTATCCCGGCAGTACGCCGTGCGTCGCAGGCGGATATCCCGGTGGTCATCACCAACTCCAACATCGCGGAAGCCGGGTTTGATTTCATCTCGTCGTTCTCGGGCCCCGACAATGTCACGCAGGGGTCGCGCTCGGCAGAGATCATGTGCGACCGTTTCAAGGCCCTCGGCATCGAGGACGAGGCGAAAGTCGTGCACATCACCGGCCAGCCCGGCTACACAACTGCCATCGAGCGCGCGCAGGGCTTCAACGACCGCCTGCCAGAGGTCTGCCCGAATGTAGAGCAGATCGACGAGCAGCCCGGCGACTGGAACCGCGAGAAGTCGCAGCAGGTCATGGAAGCCTTCCTTGTCCAGTATGACGACATTGACGGTGTCTATTCCGGCGATGACAACATGGGCGTTGGCGCCATGAATGCCGCGATTGCGGCTGATCGTGTCGACGGCATCACTTTCGTCGGCGCGACCAACTTCGCCGTGGGCTATGACGCCATGGCGGATGGCACCTATTGGGGGTCCATCTACCAGTCGCCGGTCGATGACGCCGAAGCCGCGTTGCAGACCGCAATCGACATCCTGAACGGCGAGGAAGTCCCCTTCCTGAACTACTTCGACACGCCGAAGATCACCCAGGACAACATGGATGAGTTCACCAAACCGGTGTTCTGATCTCTCCCAGGGGGCGCGGGGCGGTCACGGCTGCCCCGCGTTTTCCGTTGCTTTACCAAAACAATTTACGAGGGCGGTATGGCGCGTGTTGCAGGGCGGTCATGTATCGTGACGGGGGCTGCGCAAGGCATTGGCCGTGCGATTGGCGAGGCACTTCTGGAAGAAGGTGCGCATGTCTGTTTTGCCGACATCAACGCGACCAAGGCCGCCGAAGTGGCCGACGCAAACGCGGACCGTGCCGCCAAGGCCGGGGCGCGCGTAACACATGCGGCGGTCGACGTGACCGACCGTGAACAGGTCCGCGCCATGATCGCGCACACGGTTGACCGTTTCGGGCGTCTGGATGTGAAGTTCAACAATGCCGGCGTGAACAAGCCTATGAACTTCCTCGACGTGACCGAAGAGAACTGGAATTTCATAATGGGCATCAACGGGTTGGGCTGCATGATCGGAATGCAGGAAGCCGCGCAGCAGATGATCGCCCAGGGCACGGGTGGCAAGATCGTGAACACCGCCAGCATCGCGAGCCGTCAAGGATTCGGTAACGTTGCCCCCTATTGCGCCAGCAAATGGGCCGTGGTGTCGCTGACCCAATCGGGCGCCCGCGACCTGGCGGCGCATAACATTACCGTCACCGGCTTTGCGCCGGGGGTGGTCGCGACGGAAATGTGGGAACAGGTCGATCAGGACCTGATGGCGATCGGTGCGTCGGACCGGCCGGGCCAGGCCATGGAAGAGTTCTCTGCCGACATCCTGAAAGGGCGGGTTGCCACGCCACAAGACGTTACCGGGACAACAACATTCCTGGCCTCGCGCGACAGCGATTACATGACAGGCCAGATCATCATGATTGACGGGGGCATGACGCTCGTCTGAGCGCTATCTTTGGGAGGAGAGTACATGCAAATGACTAGACAGGAGGTCGGCAAACTGCTGGCAAAGCAGGGTATCCTGATTGCCTTTGTTGTTTTCATGATCGGCTTCGCGCTGGCCAATCAGCGATTTATCGGGATCGACAATGTCGCCGGGGTGATCCGGTCCTCGGCCATCCTGGGGGTCATGGCGCTGGGCGTGACCTTCGTGGTCATCGGCGGCAACCTGGACCTGTCGGTCGGGTCGATGATGTCGTTTTCCACCATCGTGGTGCTGGACCTGCACGACAAGATCGGCCCGGCGCTGGCCATACCGGCCATGTTCGCGCTGACCTTGTGCCTGGGGGCGTTCATCGGGTTCCTGGTCGGATACCTGAAGCTGAACTCGCTGATCGTGACGCTTGGCATGCTCTCGGCCATTCACGGGCTGACGCTGACCTGGTCGGGCGGCAAGAACATGGACATCGCCGACAAGGCCGGGACGTGGTTCTCGTTTTTCGGCCAAGACCGGATCATGGGCATCCCGGTTCCCATCCTGATATTCGCATTGCTTGCGGCAGGGTTGACCCTGTTGCTGTCGAAAACGCCCTTTGGGCGCAAGGTCTATGCCGTGGGCGGCAATGGGCAGGCGGCGACGTTCTCGGGCATCCCGCGTGCGCGTGTGGTGTTCTACACCTATCTCATTTCCGCTTTTTGCGTCGCGGTGGCCGGGCTTTTGCAGGCCAGCCGCAGCCTGGGCAGCCAGAACACCGTCGGCCAGGGGATGGAGCTGGAGGTTCTGGCCGCCGTCATCCTTGGGGGCGCATCGCTGCTGGGCGGGTCGGGCACCGTGTTCAAGACCGTGATCGGCGTGCTGATCCTGGGCTTCATCCAGAACGGGTTGCTGTTGGTGGGGCTGGATTTTTACGTCCAGTATATCGTGACATGGGCCATCATCATCCTCGCCGTCTGGCTGGACGTGGCCGCCAAGAGGGGCCGCCTGTGGTCCCCGATTGCATAAGGACGCCGTGACATGACCAATTACAAGGACATCCTGAAAAGTGGCGCGATCTGGGGGTTCATCCTGCTGGAACTGGCGTTCTTCTCCATCATTGGCGACCGGCTGTCGGTCTCTGACCAGCCGTTCCTGGCCTATGACAACATGCTGCTGGTGCTGAAACAGTCTGCCCCCATCGGGATCATCGCGCTGGGCATGACCATCATCATGATCAACGGCAATATCGACCTGAGCGTGGGGGCCACCTTTGCCCTTGCCGCCATCGTGCTGCTGGAAAGCATGACATGGCCCTTCATGCAGGCGATGGGCGATTGGGCGATCCCGCTGGCCTGGCTGTTCGCGCTGATGACCGGTGTCCTCATGGGGGCGATCAACGGGATCATCGTGTGGAAAACCGGGGTCGATGCCTTCATCGTCACGCTGGGCGCGATGCTCGGGTTCCGCGGCATCGTGTTCATGTTCAACGGGGAACAACCCACCAGCCACCTGAACTGGACCCTGGTCGATTTCGCCGAAGCGCAGTTCCTGGGCCTGCACACCGCGACATGGTTCCTGCTGGGCACGGCGCTTGTGTTGTGGTTGCTGATGACCAGGACCCTGCATGGCCGCAACGCCTATGCCATCGGCAACAACCGCGACGCGGCGGTGAATGCCGGTATCCGCGTTGGCCCGCATTTCATGTGGAACTTCATGCTGATCGGCTTTCTGGCCGCATTGTCGGCGGTCGTGTTCTACTCTGAAAGCGGCTCCGTGAACCCGAATGACGGTATGCTCTACGAGCTATGGGCAATTACCGCCGTCGTGCTGGGTGGCACCAAGCTGGCCGGGGGCTACGGGTCCATCGTCTCTACGCTGGGTGGCGTGATTGCCATTCAGTTGCTGCGCAAGGGCCTGGGCCATGTCGGGGCCGATACACAGACGGTGAACCTTGTGATCGGGTTGATCCTGATCGCCGTGCTGGTGCTGGACCGCCAGTTGAACCGCAAGGGCCAAGGGGAGTTGAAGATATGACCGATCAAACACCGGTTCTGCGCCTAGAGGGCATTGTCAAGACCTTTCCCGGCGTGCGCGCTTTGGACGGCGTGTCCTTCGACGTGCGCCCCGGCGAAGTGCACGCCCTGATGGGCGAAAACGGCGCGGGAAAATCGACCCTGATGAAGGTGCTCGGCGGTATTCACGCACCGAATGAGGGACAGATTTTCATCGGCGAGGAGCCGGTCATCGTCACCTCTCCGAAACAGGCCAAGGCCAAGGGCGTGGTGTTCATCCACCAGGAACTGAGCCTTGCCGACGAGCTGACGGTGGCCGAGAATATCTTCCTTGGCGAGTTGCCGCTCAAATCGTTCGGGCGGGTCGATTGGGGCAAGCTCTACGATGACACCAACGCCATCCTGAAAACCCTCAATGTCGGGTTCGACGCGAAAACCCGCGTGGGCGATCTGTCGATCGCCAACCAGCAAATGGTCGAGATCGGGCGCGCGCTGACCGTGTCACCCCGCGCCGTGATCTTTGACGAGCCCACGGCATCGCTGACGGATGCCGAGAAAGTGGTGCTGTTCGAGGTGATCGCCGGGCTTCAGGCCAAGGGCGTGGGGATCATCTACATCTCGCACCGGATGGAAGAGATATTCAAGATCACCGACCGCATCAGCGTCCTGCGCGACGGCCAGTATCGGGGCACGGTGAACACCGCCGACACCAACGAGGACGAGGTCACGAAACTCATGATCGGGCGCAGCCTGGACCTGTCGCGCAGCCCCGTCACCCATGAGCTGGGCGAGGTCGCGCTGGAAGCCCAGGGGCTTTCTTGCGGCGATCTGTTCGAAGATGTCAGCTTCAAGCTGCACAAGGGCGAGGTTCTGGGGTTCTACGGCCTTGTCGGCGCGGGCCGCACCGAGATTGCCGAAACGATATTCGGCCTGCGCACCCCGTCCGCCGGCAAAATCCTGCTGAACGGGCAAGAGGTGCGGATCAGTTCGCCCATCGACGCGGTGCGGCAAGGTATCTCGCTGGTGCCGGAAGATCGCAAGGACCAGGGCCTGGTGCTGGGCATGAATTGTCGTGACAACATGACCTTGCCGCAGGTCGACGACCTGACGGCGGGGCCATTCGTCAGCGACGGGGCCGAAATCGCGATTTTCGACCAGTACCGCGACAAGCTGGATATTCGCACACCCGGTTGGCGCCAGACCGTGGGCAACCTGTCGGGCGGCAACCAGCAGAAAATCGTCATCGGCAAATGGCTGTCGATGCGCCCCGACGTGCTGATCGTGGACGAACCCACGCGCGGGATCGATGTCGGGTCGAAATCCGAAATCCACAACCTGATCCGCGAATTGGCGGCGCAGGGCTATGCCGTGATCGTCATCAGTTCGGAAATGCCCGAAGTGCTGCGCGTGTCCGACCGGATCGTCGCCATGTTCAACGGGCATGTCATGCGAGAATTCACCTCCGAGGAAGTGACCGAAGATAACCTGATCCAGGCAATTTCGGGTCTGTCTGACGCGGCGGCGTAAAGCGGGACGGGTTTGCGCGGCTGGGGCGCATAGGTGCCCATATGGCGCGCATCCTGCCCCACGCCGGGCATGATCTGACGCAGCCAAAGGTGCCTTTCTGCGTGCTTGGCCCGCGGGCGTGAAGCGTTCAGATATCGGTGGCGGCGCGGCATGGGGTCACGTTCGCGCCAGCCATGGCCCCCGCCGCGGGCCAGGGGGCTGGCGCGCTTGACTTCGCGCGCCCCCCCCCGCATGAAGCGCGCATCAGGATTCAGCAGCGGATACAGGACGCATGGCAAGTATTGACGGCAAGAAGGACGGGCTCTGGGAGAACGTCAAGAC
>JAAAPG010000097.1 GCA_009908405.1 Alphaproteobacteria bacterium
AAAGGTCTGCCCGCGCTCCATCGCCCAAAGATCGGCCACATCCTCGACCACGCAAATCTCGCCCGTGGCGCGCTTGGGATCCGCGCAAATGTCGCAAACGGGCGCGGTCGCGATATTGCCGCAGCGGGTGCAGGCCTGGGCCGTTTGCGCCACACGCTCCAGCGCCACCACCAAGGGGCGCAATGCCTGATCCCGACGCTGCAACAAATGCAGCACCATGCGCCGCGCGGATCGCGGCCCCAAGCCCGGCAACCGCGCGAACTGGCCGATCAGCGCGTCGATCTCGTCCCGTGCGTCGGCCATGCGCGGTTAAAAAGGCAGGTTCATGTCACGCGGCAGGCCCATGCTCTCGGCGATCTTGCCCATCTCCTCCTTGGAACGATCCTCGGCCTTGGCCTGCGCGTCCTTTATCGCTGCCAGGATAAGATCTTCGACGACGTCCTTGTCATCCGAGTTGAAGATCGACGGGTCGATATCCAGCGCCGTCAATTCGCCCTTGGCCGTGGCGGTGGCCTTGACCAGCCCCGCCCCGGATTCGCCGGTGACAGAGATCGCCTTCAGCTCTTCTTGTAACTGGGCCATCTTGCCCTGCATGTCCTGCGCGGCCTTCATCATCTTGGCCATGTCACCCATGCCACCCATACCTTTGAACATGTTAGCGTCCTTTCTTCATGTATCAGAACAGCTCTATCTGCGCGGGAAAGACAAGTCCATTCAGGGCATCGACCCTGACATCACCCATCAGGCCCCCGTCAACAACGCTGAAAGAGCCGATGATGTCATCGTTGTGATCAATATGCAGAATAGCCTTGGTGCCGGTCACCGACAGGTTGGAGTTGCGGTCGCAGCCACGGTCACTGCCGAAAGACAGGCACCCCGCAGCCAGATCACGGTAGCGCACCGCGAAATTGAGCTGCGGGTTCTGTTCAATGGCCTTGTAATGCTCGGTGCTCAACCCCTCGGCGGGCAGCAGTTTCACGGCGATGGTTTCCATCTCGAACAGGCTGCGCATCAGGACTTGCCCCTGAATGGTGGCATTCGACGACGCGGCCCCCGTGCGCAGGGCCAAATCGCGGATGCCCGTCTGATCGGCGCACATCAACGTGTCGAAGGCGAAAAACTGGTCCAGCGGGTCTGCCCCGTCATTGGCTATGGTGCTCAGCAATTCGCGCGCCTGCATGGGGTCGATCGTCACCCGGTCTTCGCAAGCGAAAGCGGCTTGCGCCGTGACAAGGGCAAAGGCGGCGGCGGGCAAAACATAGTTGAGCATGGCTACTCCATGTATCTGAATTGGGCGTAAAAACTCAGTGTGCGGCCGGTCGATTCCAGCTTTACCCGGCACCCGTCGGTCAATTCGATGATGGCACCAACCGCCACGCGTGTCGACCCGCCAGCGGCATCCGCCACGCGAATGAACTCATCCGCCCGTGACCCGAGCTTGTCGACCGTAAACCGCAACGGAACGGCGCCCGCGCAGATGTAATGCTGAAGTTGCGCGTCCAGTCGAAACGGCTCTGTCGGCAAGGGCGGCGGGCTGGCGTTGGCGTCCGGGGCGGTCGAAATGTCCGGCGCCGGGGCCGCGTCGTCTTCGTCCTTGGGACGCAACTGCGGCAGCACTGGGGCGACAGAGGTGGCGGATACGGGCAGCGGAGACTGCTCTGACGCATCCGGGCCGGGCGCGGGCGTCTGGTTTTCGGCGGCGGGCTGGCCAAGGTCCGCCGTCGCGCTGGCATTCTGCGGCGCGGGAGCTGGCGCCGGGAGTTCGGGCGACGCGGGATCTGGCATCGGGGGCGCAGATTGTTCAGAGGGCGGGACCGCGTCCGCTGCGGGCGCCGAGGCCGGGCCGGGTTGGATAACGATGACCTGTGGTTCTGACGAGGGAAACAGGCGGTTGAAGATGTTCTCTGCCGGGATCAGGATCGCACCCGCAACGAGAGTGCCGCCGATCCCGGTTCCCACGATCTGGGTCAACGAAAACTTGCTCACCCGTCATCCTCCTCGAACGGGTCCCAATCGGGGTCGAATTCGTCTTCCACCTCTGGCAAGGCTTCGGTGGCGGCCTCGTCCTCTGGCGAGGTCAGCGGGCGTATTTCGGCGATCTTCGCCTTGGGGAATGCTTCAAGAACAGCCAATACAACGTTGTTCTGTAAAGCTTCTGCCGTATTGGCGCTATGTTGCTCCGCCTGTCTTTCGGCAATCGTCGCCCCGCCGCCCGTATTGGCGACAGACACCGCCCAACGCGCGCCGGTCCAGCCTTGCAGCCGCGCGCCAAGGCGTTGGGCCAGGTCGGCAGGCGCATTATCGGTCGGCTGAAATTCGATCCGGCCGGGGCTGTAGCGCACCAGCCGCAGGTTGGTTTCCACCTCGACCAGCAGGGTCATGTCGCGCCGCGCGCGGATGAGTGCGACGACGCTGTCGAAATCAGGATACTCCGACAGCGCGGGCGCGGCCCCGGCCAGCGCCGCTTGCGGTCCCTGCGCGGCCCCGCCCGACATGGCGCGCGGGCCACCGCCGGAGGGCGCGGCCCCGCGCGGCGCAGGCGCACCGCCCCCACCGCTTGGCGGGGTCTGGTCGTGCCATTTGCGCAAGATCTCTTCCGGGCTGGGCAGGTCGGCCATATGTGTCAGGCGGATGATCGCCATTTCTGCCGCCATCATGGCGTTGGGGGCGCTGGCCACTTCTTCCAGCGCTTTCAGCAGCATCTGCCATGTCCGTGTCAGCACACGCATGGGCAAGGCCTGCGCCATGGCCGCGCCGCGGTCGCGTTCTTCCGGGCTGATGGTCGGGTCCGCTCCCGCATCGGGGGTGATCTGCGTCACGCTCAGCCAATGGGTAATCTCGGCCAGATCGCGCAGCACCGCCATCGGGTCGGCCCCGTCGGCATATTGCGCGGCCAGTTCCGAGAGCGCCGCGCCCGCATCGCCGCGCATGATATGGTCGAACAGGTCCAGCACCCGCGCGCGGTCGGCCAAGCCCAGCATGGCGCGCACTTGGTCGGCGGTGGTTTCGCCCGCGCCGTGGCTGATCGCCTGGTCCATCAGCGACATCGCATCGCGCACCGACCCTTCGGCGGCGCGGGTAATCAGCGCCAGCGCGTCTTGCGCCACCTGCCCGCCTTCGGCCTGTGCCACCCGGTCCAGATGCGCGATCATCACCTCGGGTTCGATCCGGCGCAGGTCAAACCGCTGGCAGCGCGACAGCACCGTGACCGGAACCTTGCGGATTTCGGTCGTGGCGAAGATGAATTTCACATGCGCGGGCGGTTCTTCCAGCGTTTTCAACAACGCGTTGAACGCGTTGGTCGACAGCATGTGAACTTCGTCGATGATGTAGATCTTGAAACGCGCAGACGCCGCGCGATAGGCCACGCTGTCGATGATCTCGCGGATATCGCCCACACCTGTGCGCGAGGCCGCGTCCATTTCCATCACATCGACATGGCGCCCGTCGATGATGGCGCGGCAATGCTCGCACACGCCACAAGGTTCCGTGGTCGGGCCGCCCTGCCCGTCCGGCCCGATGCAGTTCAGCCCCTTGGCAATGATCCGCGCGGTGGTGGTTTTGCCGGTGCCGCGAATGCCGGTCATGATGAACGCATGGTGAATGCGGTCCGATGCAAAGGCATTGCGCAGCGTGCGCACCATCGCGTCCTGCCCGATCAGGTCGGCAAAACTCTCGGGGCGGTATTTGCGCGCCAGAACCTGGTATTGCTCGCTCATGCCTGTTCCGTCTGGTTTCGCGTCAGTCTAGCGCGCGGCGCGCGCAAGGGAAACGAGGTTTTACCCATGCGGGCCATGGTGCCCGTGGCCGGTGTTGCAACAATGAGTATTTTTGGCAAGATGAAGATCATGGCGTTTCAGGAACTCCGCGATCAGCGCGGCATATTCGGCGGGTTGTTCGACATGCGGCAAGTGGCCCGCGCGGCGGATCAGCGCGAATTCCGCGCCGGGGACAAGATCGGTCGTCTCGCGCACAAGGTCGGGCGGGGTTGACCCGTCACGGTCGCCCGCAATCCCGAATGTGGGCAGGCGCAAGGTGGCCGTGGTGGTGTAGAAATCGGTCCCGGCAATGGCATGGGCGCAGCCGATCCAGCCATCGAGGGGCGTGGCACAGAACATCGCGCGCCATGGCGCAAAATCGGGCGTGGCGCGAAATTGCGGCGTGAACCAGCGCGCCATCGTGGCATCGGCCAGCGCGTCCAGACCGTGGGTGCGGGCGGTGGCCGCGCGGTCGTGCCAGATTTCGGCCGTGGCAATGCGCGCCGCCGTGTTCGACAGGATCAGCGCGCGGATCAGGTCGGGGCGTTTGACCGCCAGTCCCTGCGCCACCATCCCGCCAATGCTCAGGCCCAGGAACACGCAGGGCCCCAGCGCCAGATGGTCCAGCAGCGCCTCGGTATCGCGCACAAGCTGGCCCATGGAATAGGGCGGCGCGGGCACGCCGGAGCGCCCATGCCCGCGCCGATCATAGCGCAGGATGCGCAGACCGTCGGGCAGGTGCGGCAAGAGCGGCTCCCACATCTCCAATGTGCAGCCCAGAGAATTGGACAGGACCAAGGGCAGCCCGTCTTCGGGGCCGGTCAGGTCATAATGCAGGTCCACGCCGTCAAGCGGTGCGATGGGCATTCACCCCTCCTTCAGCGCGCGCCGGAACACGTCGCGATCCACGTTACCGCCCGTGGCAACCGCGATCACGGTGTCGCCCGCGACAGCGTCGGGCAGGAACAGCGCGGCGGCCAATGCCACCGCGCCGCCCGGTTCCAGCACCAGTTTCAGACGGTCCTGCGCCAGTGCCATGGCGGCCAGAACCTGCGAGTCGGTCACGACCAGACCGTGACCACACAGCCGTTGCAAAATCGGAAAAGGCAACTTGCCGGGCGCGGGGGTCAGGACTGCGTCGCACAGCCCGGCGCGCGCGGGGTTGGGCACGATCCGCCCTGCAGCCAGCGATTGCGCGGTGTCGTCGAAGCCTTCGGGTTCCACCGGGCGCACGCGCAGGCCCGGCGCGCGGGCGTTCAACGCCAAGGCGACCCCCGCTGTCAGCCCGCCGCCGCCGCAGCAGACCAGCACATCGGCGTCGCGCGCATCGGTTTGCGCCGCGATCTCCAGCCCGACGGTGCCTTGCCCGGCGATAACCTGCGCGTTGTCGAACGGGTGGATCAGCTCCAAGCCCCGCGCTTGGGCCAGTTCAGCGGCATAAGCATCGCGGTCGGTGGTGGCGCGGTCATAGGTCACGACTTCTGCCCCAAGGGCCGCGGTGTTGTCCAGCTTCACGCGCGGCGCGTCTTGGGGCATGAGGATGACCGCCGCCAGCCCCAGTTCCCGCGCTGCAAGCGCCACGCCCTGCGCATGGTTGCCGGATGAGCAGGCCAGAACGCCGCGCGTTCCATCGGGCAAGGCCGTGAGCGCCGCGCGCGCGCCGCGATACTTGAAACTGCCGGTATGTTGCAGGCATTCCGCCTTGACCAGCACCCGCCGCCCCGCGACCGCATCCAGAAAGGGCGAGGACAGCAACGGTGTCACCCGCGCATGGCCCGTCAGCCGCGCGGCGGCGGCGTCGATCATGTCGATATTCACAGGCACATCCCCAGCCAGGTGCTGATCGCGCGCAGCGATTCGGGTTCGTCAAGGAACGGCACATGGCCGCGCCCCGGCACCTCCTCGACCACCATATCGGGGCGGTGGCGGGTCATTTCGGCCAGCGTCGCGCCGCTCAGCAAGGTCGAATTCGCGCCGCGAATGCAAGCCAGCGGCAGCCCGTCGCACGCGGCAAACATCGGCCACAGATCGCCCGCCCCGCCTGCCCGCGCGGCCAAGTAAGCATCGCGCAAGGCCGGGTCGTAATTGATCTGCAAGCCCTGGTCGGTCTTTATGAAATGCTTGCGCGCTTCCTCGGCCCAGCGGCTTGGGGCCACGTCGAATTCCGGCATGGCGCGAGCCAGCGCCAGCGCCGCCTCTCCATGGCTGCGCGCGGCGGGGTTGCGGCCGATATAGGCGTCTATCTTGTCCAGACCTTCCGCTTCTATCACCGGGCCGATATCGTTCAGGCACAGGCCGCGCAGCCTGTCCTTGGCGATGGCCGCCAGATACATCCCGATCAGCCCCCCGCGCGAGGTGCCCAGGATCGCCGCCTGTTCCAGCCCCAGATGGTCCATCAGCGCCAGCACATCGGCGCCTTCCTGTATCACGGTGTAGCTGTCTGCCCCGGTCCATTGCGAGCGCCCCCGCCCCCGGTAATCGGGCCGGATCAGCCGCAGGGGGGGCAGATGCGGGGCCATATAGTCGAAATCGCTGCCGTTGCGTGTCAGGCCGGGCAGGCAGATCAGGGCGCGGCCATGGCCTTCGTCGGTATACTGCAGTTCGGCCCCGTCGGGCGCGGTGAAAAACGGCATGTTACAGCCCTCCGATCAGGTCTGGAAGCGCGCGCAGGTCGCGGGCCATATGGTCTGGCGCGCCGTGCAGGCGGTCCATCGGCGCGCCCGCGCGGTTCACCCACAGCGTGCGGAACCCGTAAGCCGCGCCCGAACAGATGTCCCAGCCGTTCGAGGACACGAACAGCACATCCGCCGAGGCGGTGCCGAACCGCGCGCCGACCATGTCATAGACCACGGGCGCAGGTTTGAAGATGCCCACGTCATCCACCGACAAAACCGCGTCGAACACGCCGTCCAAACCGGCAGAGGCGACGGCATCGGCCAGCATCGCCTGGCTTCCATTCGACAGGATCGCCAGCCGCACGCCCTGCCCTTGCAGGTCGCGCAAGACCTCTGGCACCTCCGGAAAAGGGTCCAAACGGCGATACAGGTCCAGCAGCCGCGCGCGCAAGCCCGCGTCTTGCAGCCCTGCCGCATCCAAGGCCCAATCCAGTGCGTCTTGCGTCACTTGCCAGAAATCGACATGCGCCCCGGCCAAGGACCGAAGCCACGTGTATTCCAATTGCTTGCGCCGCCAATCGGCGGACAGGCGCGGCCAATGATCGGCGAGGGTCGCGCCACCGGGTTCGCCTGCCGCCACCCGCGCGGCCGCATCGACATCGAACAAGGTGCCGTAGGCGTCGAATACACAGAGCGCGACCATGCAAAGCCCCTTTCGTTACGCCAGAAACCTTGCACGCGGGACACAGCAAGAAAAGCCCCTGCCCTTCATCTTGCCCAAAATACTCATATTCCGGCGCGGGCCACGGGGCGTTGCGCCTAGCGGTTCAAACGGTCCAGACGCGCTCGCACGCTCAGCCCATGCGCTTGCAGGCTTTCGCTGGTGGCCAGCGTTTCGGCGGCGGGGCCGATGGCGCGCAGGGCTTCGGGCGTCATTTTCGCAAGCGTGGTGCGTTTCATGAAATCCAGCACCGACAGCCCGCTGGAAAACCGTGCCGAACGTGCCGTGGGCAGCACATGGTTGGGTCCGCCGACATAGTCGCCGATGGCTTCCGGCGTCCAATGGCCCAAGAACACCGCGCCCGCGTGTTTGATCTGGTCCAGCAGCGCGTCGGGGTCTGCCACGCACAGTTCCAGGTGTTCGGGCGCAATGCGGTCCGACAGGGCGGCGGCTTGCACCAGGTCATTCACCACGATCACGGCACCATAATCGCGCCAGCTTGGGCCTGCGATGGCGCGGCGCTCGAGCGTTTCCAGCCGCTTGTCGACCGCTGCGGCTACAGCGCGGCCAAAATCCGCATCCGTGGTGATCAGGATGGATTGCGCCGATGCGTCATGTTCGGCTTGGGACAGCAGGTCCAGCGCGATCCAGTCGGGGTCGTTGTCCGCATCCGCGATGACCAGGATCTCGGACGGTCCCGCGATCATGTCGATGCCGACGCGCCCGAACACCCGGCGCTTGGCGGCGGCGACATAGGCGTTGCCCGGCCCGGTGATCTTGTCCACCGGCGCGATGGTTTCTGTGCCATAGGCCATGGCGGCCACGGCCTGCGCGCCGCCAATGCGGTAGACGGTATCGACACCCGCGATCTGCGCCGCCAGCAGCACCAGCGGATTGACCACCCCGCCCGGCGTGGGCGCGCAGATGACCAGGCGGTCCACGCCCGCGACCTGCGCGGGGATCGCGTTCATCAGCACCGAAGACGGGTAGCTGGCCAGCCCGCCCGGCACATACAGCCCCGCCGCCGCGACCGGGCCCCAGCGCCAGCCCAGTTCCGCGCCGGTGTCGTCCGTCCAGCGCGCGTCGGCGGGGCGTTGGCGGTCGTGGTAGGCGCGAATGCGCTCGGCGGCCAGTTCCAGCGCGGCGCGGTCCGCGGCGGGAACCTTGGCCACCTCTGCGGCGATTTCCGCGGGGCTGAAGGCCAGCGTGTCGGGCGTCAGCTCCAGCTTGTCGAATTTCGCGGTCAGCTCGATGACCGCGTCGTCGCCGCGCGCGCGCAGATCGGCGATGATGGCGGCGACCGTGTCATCGACATCGACCGCCTCTTCGCGCTTGGCCGACAGCAAGGCGGTGAAGGACGCCTCGAACTCGGGCGCTGACGCAGTCAGGAAAACAGGCATGGTTCGTCCTATTCGGTTTCGTGCTTGGGCGCGCGGCGCGCCGGGTCGCGATACGGGCGCGTGACGTCAGATAGCACGACATCCACGCATTCAACCGACAGTCTGATCGCCCCGTCGCCCGCGAAGACCAGCGTGATGTCGCCAGTGCCGTCCGGGCCGGGCGCGAAGTCGACCGCCAGCAGCGACAACACCGCGTCGCCATCGGTCGGATCGATCCCCTGCCGCGCCACCGCCAGCACATCATGCGCCACCAGCAGGCTGCGCACGCGCTCGTAATCGCCCGCTTTCTCGGCGCGGGCGCTATCCTCCCAACGGAAGCGGTTGAGCAGCAACGCGAATCGGCGGCGCGGGGCGTCATAGGTCATGTCGGTGCCGGTCAGGACCGCATCCTGCACCAACGCGGAGACCACGCGCAAATCCTCGGCATCGAGCGCGGCCAGCCGCACCGGGCGGTCCGCGCCATCCTCGAAACGCGCGTCGTCGGTCATGTGCCGTAAACCCGTTCGATCATCGCGCCGCAGGCCCCCAGCTTTTCTTCCACCTGCTCATAGCCACGGTCCAGGTGGTAGACGCGCGCCAAAGTGGTTTCACCTTCGGCGGCGAGCGCTGCCAGAATAAGCGAGACCGACGCCCGCAAATCCGTCGCCATGACCGGCGCGCCGCGCAGCTTCTCCACGCCTGTCACGGTCGCGGTGCCACCCTGCACGTCGATCTGCGCGCCCATGCGTATCAATTCCGGCGCATGCATGAAGCGATTTTCAAAGATCTTTTCATCCAGCACCGATACGCCGTCAGCGGTGCACATCGCGGCCATGAACTGCGCTTGCAGGTCGGTCGGGAAACCGGGGAAAGGTTCGGTTGTGACATTCACCGCACGCAAGCGGTCCAATTGCCGCGTGACGGTCAGGCCGCGCGCGGTCTCTGTCACCTCGACCCCGGCCTGTTCCAGCTTGTCGACGAAAGCCTGCACAAGCTCCAGGCGCCCGCCAAGGCACTCGACCGACCCGCCCGCGATCGCGGGGGCGAGCATGTAGGTGCCCAGCTCGATCCGGTCGGCGACAACCGGATGCGTCGCGCCACCAAGGCTGTTGACACCTTCGATGGTAAGCGTCGATGTCCCCTCGCCCGTGATCTGCGCACCCATGCGCTTGAGGCAGTGCGCAAGGTCAACGATCTCCGGCTCGCGCGCGGCGTTTTCCAGAATGGTGGTGCCCTTGGCCAGGGTCGCCGCCATCAGCGCGTTTTCCGTGGCCCCGACCGATACGATGGGGAATTCGAACCGCGCGCCGCGCAACCCGCCGGGCGCCTTGGCGTGCACATAGCCGTCGCGCAGGTCCAGTTCGGCGCCCAAAGCTTCGAGCGCGCGCAGATGCAGGTCCACCGGCCGCGCGCCAATGGCGCACCCGCCGGGCAAGGACACGACCGCATGCCCGTCGCGTGCCAGCATCGGCCCCAGCACGAGGATGGACGCGCGCATCTTGCGCACGATGTCGTATTCAGCGCGGTGGCTGGTCAGGTCATGGCTGGACAGCGCCAGCACTTGCCCGCCTTGCAGGCTGGCCACTTCGGCGCCCAGCGATTCCAGCAAGTCGGCCATTGTGCGGATATCCGACAGGCGCGGCGCATTTGTCAGCGTCAGCGGCTGGTCGGTCAGCAATGTGGCGGGCATGAGCGTCAGGCACGCGTTCTTCGCGCCCGCAATCGGGATTTGCCCATTCAGCGGGCCATTGCCCCGAACCACGATCGAATCCATCCGCTCTGTCCTCTTTACGCTTTATCATTTGTATCTGTTGGCGACGCGTCCGGCGTATCCCGCGCCCGCGCCTGCGCCTTGCGCTTCGCGATATTCGCTTTCAGCGCCGCTTTCAACCGCGCCGCGCGCCGGTCGGTCTGGCCC
>JAAAPG010000115.1 GCA_009908405.1 Alphaproteobacteria bacterium
ACGCTCTGCCGACCTGGTGATCCGGTTGGGGGATGGGTCAGATGAAAGCCATGCGCGAATGCAGACCGCGCTGGACGCGCTCTGGCCCTTTACTGGCGAGATGATGACGCCGGATTCGACTGATGCCGCCTTGGCAGAGGCCGGGATCATGCCCGACCTGACCGGTCTGCGCGGCACGTGGGACGCGCTTGTCCGCGATGTTTTGGCAGAGGCAACGCTCGCCATTCCCGACAGCGGCTTCATGCACAAGGGCGGCAAGCAGGGCCAGCATTCGGAACATCTGGGCCATATGCTGGCGACGATGCAATTCCTGCCACGCGCTTACCCGGATGCGACATGGTAAACGAGGCGCAAATCTGGGAGTGGTTGGCAGAGGTGCCGGACCCCGAGATCCCGGTGATTTCCGTCACCGATCTGGGCATCGTGCGCGATGTGGCGCTGGAGGGGGATGCGGTTGTCGTCACCGTCACGCCGACTTATTCGGGCTGCCCCGCGACTGCCGTCATCAATTTCGAGATTGAACGCGCCTTGCGGGAAAAGGGCGTCAAGACCGTGCGGATGCAGCAGCGCCTGTCGCCACCTTGGACCACCGACTGGCTGACCGATGCCGCGCGCGACAAGCTGCGCGCCTACGGGATCGCGCCGCCGGTGGATGGCACCGGGGCCACGGGCGTGGTGGCGGGGCGGGTGAAACGGCTGAGCGGTGCCGCCGTCGCGGTGCCCTGCCCGCGCTGCGGGTCCGCGCACACGCAGAAGGTCAGCCAGCATGGGTCCACCCCCTGCAAGGCGGCCTATCAGTGCCGCGACTGCCTGGAACCGTTCGACTATTTCAAGTGCATCTGAGGGCGCGCGCATGAGCCGTTTCCATCCCCTGACCGTGACCGACGTTCAGCGCGACACGCGCGACAGCGTGGTCGTGACCTTGCTGCCGCAGGACGCGGACGCATTCCGCTTTACCCAAGGGCAATACCTGACCTTCCGGCGTGATTTCGACGGGCAGGAATTGCGGCGGTCCTATTCCATCTGCGCGGGGCTGGACGATGGCACGCTGCGCGTGGGCATAAAACGGGTCGCGGGCGGGGCGTTCAGCACTTGGGCCAATACCGACTTGCAGGCTGGTGATGTGCTGGAGGCGATGCCGCCACAGGGCAAGTTCCACACGGCCCTCGCGCCTGAAGCTTCGCGGCATTACCTGATGTTCGCTGCAGGCTCTGGGATCACGCCCATCCTGTCTATCATCCGCACGGTGCTGGCGCGGGAACCTCAATCGCGGGTGACGCTGGTTTATGCCAACCGGCGGATTGCGTCGATCATGTTCCGGGGCGAGCTGGACGACCTGAAGGACCAATACCTCAGCCGCCTGTCGGTGCTGCATGTGCTGGGGCAGGATGCGCAAGAGATCGACCTGTTCACCGGGCGGCTGGACGCGGCCAAGCTGGACAAGCTGTTCACGCAATGGATTGACCTGCGCGCCGTCGACACCGCCTTCATCTGCGGGCCGGAGGCATTGATGCAGACCATTGCCGGGTCGCTGCGCGACCACGGGCTGACGGACGCGCAGATCAAGTATGAGCTGTTCGGCGCGGCGCAACCGGGGCGCGCGGCTCAGCGCGCGGTGGCGGCAGCCGACACCATGAGCCGGTCCTGCGCGCTGTCGGTCACTTTGGATGGCACAACGCGCAACTTCGACATGCCGATGGACGGCACCACCGTGTTGCAGGCCGCGCTGGGGGCCGACCTGGACGCGCCTTATTCCTGCACCGCCGGGGTCTGTTCCACATGCCGCGCCAAGGTGTTGGAGGGCGCAGCAGAGATGGCCGTGAACCACGCGCTGGAAGATTACGAGGTCCGCGCGGGCTATGTGCTGACCTGCCAATGCACGCCGACCGGTGATCGGCTGGTCCTTAGCTACGACACATGAAAGGAAGCGCCATGCTGGATGCACGCGAACCGATGCGGCTGCAAAGCTACCTGTGCGGCGCATGGCGCGACGGGCGCGGCGCGTATAAACCGCTGCTGGACGCGGCGACAGGTGCGGTTGTGGCGGAAATTGACGCGACCGGCTTGGACATGGCCGACGCGTTGGACCATGGCCGCCGCGCCGGGGCCGCGTTGCGCGCCATGACCGTGCATGAGCGCGCGCTGATGCTGAAAGCCATCGGGCTGGCCCTGCTGGAGCAGAAGGACGATTTCCACGCCCTGTCGCTTGCCACCGGGGCCACGCCCAAGGATGGCTGGATCGACATTGACGGCGGCATCGGCACGCTTTTGAACTACGCGTCGAAAGCGCGGCGCGAATTGCCCAATACCCGCGTGCTGACCGATGGCGCGGTCGAAGCCTTGTCGGCGGATAACAGCTTTTCCGCCCGCCATATCCTGACGCCCCTGCGCGGGGTGGCGGTGCATATCAACGCGTTCAATTTCCCGGTCTGGGGTATGCTGGAAAAACTGGCGCCGAACCTGCTGGCGGGGATGTCCGCCATCGTGAAACCCGCCAGCCAGACCGCCTACCTGACCGAACTGGTGGTGCGGCGCATTCTGGCGACGGGGCTGTTGCCCGAAGGGGCTTTGCAACTGGTTTGCGGCGGCGTGGGCGACCTGCTGGACCACGTGACGGGGCAGGATGTCGTCACTTTCACCGGGTCCGCCGCCACGGGGCAAAAGCTGAAATCGCACCCCGCGATCATCGCCAATTCCACCCGTTTCACGATGGAGGCCGACAGCCTGAACGCCTGCATCCTGGGGCCGGACGCCACACCCGATACCCCGGAATTCGACCTGTTCCTCCGCGAGGTGATGCGCGAGATGACCGCCAAGGCGGGCCAGAAATGCACCGCCATTCGCCGGGTGATCGTCCCCCGCGCGCAAGCCGGGGCCGTGCGCGATGCCTTGGCGGCGCGCATGGCAGACGTGGCCGTGGGCCTGCCCGGTGACACGGCCACCCGGATGGGCGCGCTGGCCAGCCTTGCCCAGCGCGACGACGTGCGCGCGGCGATCAGCCGCTTGCAAGCGGGGGCAGAGATTGTCGCGGGCAGCCCGGATGCGGTGCATCTGGCCACGGGTGATGCCGAACAGGGCGCGTTCCTGAACCCGGTTTTGCTCTACGCCGATCAACCGCTTGCCGCCCACGCGGTGCACGAGGTCGAAGCCTTCGGCCCGGTCGCCACGCTGCTGCCCTATGACAGCCCCGACCAAGCGGTCGAGATCGCGGCGATGGGCAAAGGCTCGCTTGTGTCGTCGCTGTTCACCAACGCGCCGGATGTGGCCGAGGACATCGTGCTGGGCCTTGCGCCCTTCCATGGCCGCGTGATGATCGGCAACCGCGACAGCGCCAAGTCGTCCACCGGCCACGGCTCGCCCTTGCCGATGCTGGTGCATGGCGGGCCGGGGCGCGCGGGCGGGGGCGAGGAACTGGGCGGCATGCGCGGCCTGCATCATTACATGCAACGCAGCGCCGTGCAGGGCACGCCGCGCCTGCTGGCGGCGGTCACGGGCGAATGGACGACAGGAGCAAGCGCGCAAGAGGGTACGCATCCGTTCCGCAAATCGCTGGCCAACTTGCGCTTGGGCGACCGGATCGTGACGGACCGCCGCGAAATCACCTTGGCCGATATCGAACATTTCGCCAGCTTCACCGGCGACACATTTTACGCCCATATGAACGAGGACGCCGCCCGCGCGAACCCGTTCTTTGACGGACGCGTGGCGCATGGCTACCTGATCGTGTCCTTCGCGGCGGGGCTGTTCGTGCAGCCCGACCCCGGCCCGGTTCTGGCCAATTACGGCGTCGACAACCTGCGGTTCCTGACGCCGGTCTATCCGGGCGACAGTTTGGGCGTGGTGCTGACCTGCAAGGCCATCAACCCGCGCGCCGACGCCGATTACGGCGAAGTCCGCTGGGATTGCGAAGTCACCAAGCAGGATGGCAGCGTGGTCGCACGATATGACGTGCTGACAATGGTCGCCAAGGACTGGCCCTCTTAAGCCGCATCGCGCGCATCGGACAGGTCCAGCCACAGCTTGCCACCCTCATACCCGCCGCGGACGCGGAAACCGGGGCGACGCAGCTCGGGAAAATCTCCTTCCCAGTCGCGGAAGCGGTCTTGCGACACCACCCGCCCGCCATAGTCGCGCGCGGCACGCAGGATCATCGGGTCCGCCGGTTCGCCCTTGGGCACGACCATGACCTGTTCATGCGGCAGGCCCAGACGCTTCGCCAGCTTGTAATGGTTGCGGTAGCGCCCTTCCAGCTTGTAGCCCGCATTGGCGTCAAACACCACGCCGGGTGTGAAACCCTGTGCTTTCAGACTGGAAATCACCTCGCGCACCGGTTGGATGGCGGGGGTATTGTCGCGCCAGTGCATGACATTGGACCCATCGACAAGGATGAAGCGCGCGCCCTTGGCGGGCCGCCGGCCGCCGCGTCGCGCCGCTTTGCGCCGGGACGGTCGCGGCATGAACCGCAGCGCGACAAGAAGAACGGCGACGATCGCCGCGATGGCAAGACGATGTTCGGAGATAAACGCAGACAGCTCGGTTAAGAACATTTCGGATTCGGACCTTGGCAACGACTCGGTGTGCCAAGGCTAGGGCGGGAAAATGGCCAGATTATGCCCGTCCGCCGATCATGCGCGTCCCGCTGTCGAGGACAGCAAACGCGGATCCACCCCGATCCGATCCAGTGCCACGTTCCACAACGCGTCAGGTGCCGTGCCATACAGCAATCCCGCATCCGCCTCGCAGGTCAGCCAACCGCCCGAGCGCAATTCGTCTTCCAACTGGCCAGGTCCCCAGCCAGCATAGCCCAAGGCCAGCCGCACCTCTGCCGGCCCCTGACCGCGCGCGATCTGCGCCAGTATATCCAATGACGCGCTGAGCGCGGCGAACCCGGTCACATCCAGGCTGGCGTCGGCGGCAGACACATCGGGCGTATGCAGCACGAACCCGCGCGAAGTTTCGACCGGGCCTCCGAAATAGACCGGGTCATCGGCCTGCAAAGGCGGGTCGCCCAGGCCGCTACAGGCACCCGGAGACGGGATATCGAGCGTTTTCAGCAACGTGCCGAAATCCAGGTCCGACAGAGGCTTGTTCAGGATAAGACCCATCGCGCCCTCGTCGGAATGCGCGCACAGGAACACGACTGCATGGGCGAATCGCGGGTCCGGCATTCCCGGCATGGCAATCAGGAGTTTTCCGGTCAGGGTGTCAGCGGGTTCCATGTCATCACAATGCCTCAGCCCCGCGCGTCATGCAAAGCCCGTTATGCTGCGCGCGTGCCTCTGCGGGACGCTCTCGCCGTTTTGTGACTTCCATTCAGCCGTCAGACCGAGGAAGAAAAGGAATGGCATTTTTTCGAACTCTCGCAAGCGCGCTGCTCTGCGCCAGCCTTTGGACCGGCAGCCCGGCCTTGGCACAGGCCCCGAACCCGTCCGAAATCGTGACCGCAGAGATCCGACCGGGGTGGCGCACGCCACGCGGCACGATCATGGCCGGGCTTCATCTGCGGCTGGCGCCCGGCTGGATCACCTATTGGCGCCATCCCGGAGAAAGCGGGATCCTGCCGCGCCTGGACATGTCCGGTTCGGGCAATCTGGAATCGGCACGGCTGCACTGGCCAGCCCCGCGCCTGTTCAACAAGGCAGGGTATCTCAGCATCGGCTATGCAGATGAGCTGGTTCTGCCGATGGAGCTGACACCCGCCCGCGACGGGCAGCCGATCAACCTGAACGCCGCGCTCAGTATCGGTGTTTGTGACGATGTTTGCATTCCGGTGGACATGTCCTTTGCCACGACGCTGGCCGGCGCGGGCGCGCCGGATCGCATGATCGGACGGTCGCTGGAACGCCGACCATCCACCGCGCGCGCGGCAGGATTGTCCGACCTACGTTGCGAATTCGAGCCCACGAAAAAGGGGATGCACCTGAACGCGCATTGGACGATCCCGCAACGTTCCGGCGCAGAATACATCCTGCTCGAGATGCCGGGCAACGCGTGGCGGGTGCAGTCCTTGCCGTCGCTGCGCAGTGGCGGGCAGTTGACCGGGCAGGCGATTCTGCGCGCCCGCAAAGGCCAGGCCGCCGCGATTGACCGCAGCGCCATTCGCATGACGCTCATCACGCCCGACGGCACGTTCGAGCATCAGGGCTGTTCGCTGACTCGCTGAGCGGCGCGGCGTTGGGAGATCAGCACTGCGACCGCGCCCGCGACCCAGAGCACCGTCAACACCAGCGCCGTGCCCCCGACAGCCAGCAGCAGCGCCGCGCGCAGCGGGTCACCGCCAAAGGCGGCGGTCATCCCGGACAGGACATCCGGCAATGTTCCCTGCCAGATCACCCAACCCAGCGTCGCCACCAGCCAGCCCGCCACAACCAACGTCGCCAGACGGGGCAGTTGCGCGACCCCTCCCTGTGGCTGCGTCAGCGCGCGCGACAGCGAGGTGAACAGCCGCCGCAGGTCATGCCCGATGGCCAGCAGCGCAGGCACCAGCAGCAGCACGATCACCATGCCGAAGCCAAGCCCGTAGACCAGCGTGATGACCGTGGGTTTCAGGAAAGCGGCTTGCGTGGATTTCTCGAACAGCAGCGGCATAAGCCCAAGAACCGTGGTCAGCGTGGTCAAAATCACCGGGCGCAGGCGGTCGCAGGCGGCGTCGACGATGGACGGGATCAACCCCCGGTCGCGGGCGTATTGATCCACCGTCGTGACCAGCACGATGGAATCGTTGATGATGATCCCGGCCATGCCCATCATCCCGACGATAGAAAACATCGACATCGCCATGTCCCAGGACATGTGGCCAAAGATCACGCCGATCAGGCCGAAGGGAATGACCGCCATGACCACCAAGGGCCGCATCCAGCTGGAAAACACCCAAGCCAGCGTCAGGTAGATCAGGACAAGGCACAGCCCCAGCCCGGTGGCCGCGTCCGACAGGAAGTCGCGCTCCTGCTCTGCCTGCCCCGATAGCCGCGTGGTGATGCCGAAATCGGCTTCCAGCGCGGGCAGGATCTGGTTTTGCAGCGCCAGCGTGACCTCGCGCGCGCGGGCCGGGTCGTCCTCGGACAGATCGCCCGAGACAGTCACGACCCGCGCGCCGTTCTCGCGCAGCACGCGGCTGAAGCCCTGCCGTTCCTGCACCGACACGATATCGCCCAGCAGCACGTAATTGCCGGTGGGTGAGCGCATCTGCATACTGTCCAGGAAATCGGCAGCGCGTTCGGTGTCCGGCAGTTCCACGCGCACGCGCCCCGTGCGCAAACCATCGGGGAAGGTCGCGGCCTCTATCCCGGTCAGGCGATGGCGCAGATCGCGTGCAAGGGCGTCGATGGTAAAGCCCAGCGCTTGGCCCTGCGGCGTCAGTTCCAACACCAGTTCGGGCTTGTCATAGGGCAGGTTGTCGTCCAGCCCGGTAATTTCCGGGTAGGGTGCCAAGGCCGCGCGCAAGGATTCGGACGCGGCTTTCAGCGTTTCCGCGTCGCCGCCGGTCAGGTCCACCGACACGCCGTCACCGCCGGGGCCCGACCCCCAGGACCGGAAGCTGAATTCCTCCAGCTGCGGGTGGCGCGTGACCATGTCTTGCAGTTGCGACGCAAAGGCGAAGCTGGAAATCGGGCGCAGGTCGGCATCGACCAGGTCAATCGAGATCCCGCCCAGAAGATCGCCATCCTTGTTCTCGGCGCTGGCCAGCGGACGGCCGGCATTGCCGCCGACTTCGACCATGGCAAAGGTGATCGGGTTGATCCCGCTCTCCTCTTCTATCTGCGCGGACAGTTCATCCGAAGCGCGCTGCAATTCGCGCAGCATGTCGATCGTGTCGGCGCGCGTGGCACCGTCATTCATCACGATATTGCCCGTGATCGACCCTTGTTCGGGCGGGTTGAAGAACCGGAACGGCAGATCGCCGCGCACAAGGTTGGCCGACTGCACCGCCAGAAGCGCCACCAGCCCGGCGAGGACCGGGTAGCGCGCGGCGATCACGATCTGCATCAGCGGGCGAAACGCGTTTTCGCGCAGCCACTGGAACCCCTTGTTCACCTGCCGCGACGGCCAGTCATACCAGCTTTCCTTCAGCCCGGCGGCGATGGAATGCGCCATGTGGTTGGGCAGGATCAGGAAACACTCGATCAAGGACGCGATCAGAACAGCAATGACCGTCAGCGGAATATCGGCAATCAGCGTGCCGAAGCGCCCACCCACAAGGATCAGCGCGCCAAAGGCCAGGACCGTGGTCACGGTCGCGGCAAAGACCGGCTGCGCCATGCGGGTGGCGGCGTTTTCCGCCGCTTGCGCCGGAGTTTCGCCCAATTCGCGGGCGCGGTAATCGGCGTGTTCGCCCACCACGATGGCGTCGTCCACGACAATCCCCAGCGTGATGATCAGCGCGAAAAGCGAGATCATGTTGAAGCTGAGGCCCAGCAGGTACATGCCGGCAATCGCCGCCATCATCGCCGCCGGTATGCCCGCCGCGACCCAGAACGCGGTGCGCGCGTTCAGGAACAGGAACAGCAGCGCGACCACGAAGGCCAACCCCATCAGGGCATTCGTCACCAGCAGGTTGATCCGGCCAGAGATGAACTCGGCGCGGGTCTGGACCAGTTCGATGCTGGTGCCTTCGGGCAGGGTGCGGTTCATCTGCGTGGCGATCTCGGCCACCTGGTTCTGAATCGCGATCGCGTCGCCCTGTTGCGAGCGGTCCACGCGCAGCGTGATCGCCGGGTCGGGACCGACGAAAAACGCGCGGTCGCGGCTGATGTCGCTTTTTTCGACCCGCGCGATGTCGCCCACGGCAAGGACGGACCCGTCAGGCCGGGTGCGCAGGGCCACTTGCGCGATTTCCGTGGCCGAGCGGCGTTCGACCCCGGTGCGCACCCGCGCGGCGCCAGAGGCCACGTCCCCCGTCGGGTCGGTGCTGACGGTTCGCGCAATCGCCTGCGCGATCTCGGCCATGGTCACGTCATGCTCGATCAGGTTGCGGCTGGGCACCTCGACCATCACTTCCGCGCTGGCAACACCGCGCACGGTGGTGCGGGTGATCCCGGCATCATACAGCCGCGCGGCGAATTCGTCGGCGAAACGGGCAAGCTGATCGGTCGCGACCGGACCGCTGACCACCACGTTCGTCACCCGGTCCGCCCAACTGGAACGGCGGGTCTGCGGGTCTTCGACATCCTCTGGCAGGTTCGACACCGCGTCGATGGCATCCTGCACGTCGTTATTGGCGCGGGACATGTCCCAGCCGGTTTCGAATTCCAGCGTAAACCTGGCCCGCCCCTCGCGCGATTCGGCGCTGACTTCGGTCACGCCCTCGACCGCCTGCAAGGCCGGGCTGACCAGTTCGACCACCGCGCGGTCGATATCTTCGGCCCCGGCGCCGGGCCACGGGATGTCGACGCGGATATTGTCGACCACGATGTCGGGAAAAAACTGCGCGCGCATTTGTGGCATGGCCGCCAGTCCCAGCACCACCATGATGACCAGCAAAAGGTTCGCGGCGGTCTTGTGCCGGGTGAAATAGCGGAAAATGCCGACCGCTTGCACGGCCAACCGGGTGCGGTGCGAATTGTGCTCTGCGCTCATGGCTTATCCCCCCCGGCGGCCAGCGCCGCTTTCCAGACGTTCCAGCGTCTGCGCGGGCACGCTGTCTTGCGAAAGCTGGGTAATCAGCCGCGTGCGCACCTGTTCGGGCATCCGCGTGTTGCCTTCGACCTGCGCGATCAACCGCGCGCGGCGTTCGGGGTCGAGCGTGACCATCTCCGGTTCGTCTGCCTGCACCTGGCCGTCAGCGGTTTCCCGCAAGGGGCGCACCAGAATGCCAGCCCCAAGCATCGGGCCGACCTCGCGCACGATCTCCAGCCCGGCAAGCGCGCTGGCCTCGACGATGACGTTGTCGCCCTGGCGGCGCAGCACGGTGGCAGGGCGCGCGCCCAGGCGGTTGTCGTCGCCGATGACCAGCACCTCTCCGCCCACGGTGATCGCGCTGGCGGGCAGCAAGGCCACATCTTCCAGCGCGGGTTCGGACAGGCGCACGGTCACGAAATCGCCGGGGCGAAAGCCGCGCGGGTTGGCCAGTTCCACGAAGACTTCGCGCCCGCTTTGCCCGGTGGCCACGGTGGCCGACGCGCGCACCAAGCGACCGGGCGAGGAAATCTCGAAGCCCGCCACTTCCAGCGCGACTTGGGCGCGCGCATCGCGCAAACGCCCGTCTTCGTCGATCAGGCGCAAATATTGCGCGGTCGAGACCCGAACCGACACTTCCAGAGCGGCCGGGTCGATGATGCGGGCCAGTTGTTCGCTG
>JAAAPG010000106.1 GCA_009908405.1 Alphaproteobacteria bacterium
GACTTTTCGCGCGGTGAACTGGGCCTTTGCCGAAGCCGCCGCCGAACAGGCCACGGAGGACGCCGTGATCTGGGTGCATGATTACAACCTGTGGCTGGTGCCGGGCTATCTGCGCCAGTTGAAGCCCAACGCCACGATCTGTTTCTTCCACCACACGCCGTTTCCGGGGCCGGACATGTTCAACGTGCTGCCGTGGCGGGAAGAGATTATCAACAGCCTGATGACCTGCGACAGCGTGGGGTTCCATATCCCGCGCTACGCCCAGAATTTTGCCGCCGTGGTGCGGTCCATCAAGGGGGCGCGGCTGATATCCGAGGCCGAGACGCCCAGCACATTGTCCGCCACCGGGGTCGCGCTCAACGACCGGCGCATGCCGCTGATGCTGGAGCATATGGGGGCCACGACTTGCGTGCACACCAACCCCGTGGGCGTGAATTTCGACTATATCGAAACGCTGGCCAAAGCCCCGGAAACAGCGGAGCGCGTGCGCGAAATTCGCGCCGAAATGGGGGAGGCCAAGCTGATCCTGTCAGTCTCGCGCACCGATTACACCAAGGGCAATATCGAGCAGCTTGAAGCCTTCGAGCGGTTTTTGCTGCGCCGCCCGGACCTGCGCGGGCAAGTGCGGTTGATGCTGGTCTCTGTCGGCGCGAACCGCAACATGACGGCCTATGCCGAAGTGCAGGACGCGATCGAAGGGTTGGCCGGGCGGATCAACGGCAGTTATGGCAATTTCGACTGGCAGCCGGTCACGCTGGTCAGCAAGGCCATTCCGCTGGCGCAACTGGTCGCCTATTACCGCGCCGCCGATGTCGCGTCCATCACGCCGCTCGCGGACGGGTTGAACCTGGTCGCGTCGGAATTCTGCGCCGCGCGTGACCTGACTCATCCCGGCGCGCTGGTCCTGTCGGAATTCGCCGGGTGCGCGGTGCTTCTGGACGGGGCGATCCCGGTGAACCCGTTTTCGCATTCGTCGATGGATTCGGCGTTGGAGCAGGCCCTCGCCATGGGCATAGAGGAAGCCAGCGCGCGCATGGCCGCGCTGCGCCGGTCGGCCCGCACTTGGGACATTTCAGCCTGGACACGGTCGGAAATGGCGCATTTCCGCACGCTTCAGCGCGAACGCCACGGCACGGGGCCAGAGGTCGCGCCCGCCGCCTGAGCCGTTGTTCTGACGCCGCTTTTATCGTGATCCTGTCCGGTTTGGCTTGACACCGCCTTGCTGGTCATCGGACAAATGCCGAAATCTTTCGCCCGGTCATTCCTTTGCGCTGCACCCGACTTGGGGCGCGGCGCTTTATAAAACGGAAACACTCGACGATGTCTCTTGCCTTGATCGCCGCCCTGCCGTTTCTGGGTGCGCTTCTTCCCGGTCTGATGCTGCGCGCGGGGCGCAATGCCTGCGCGCTGGCGACCGGATCGGTCACGCTTCTGGCGCTTCTGGGCCTGCTGTCGCACCTGCCCGCCGTGCTGCGCGGAGAGGTGGTGCAAGCGCGCTTCGAATGGCTGCCGGCGCTGGGACTGAACGCGAATTTCTTTCTGGATGGTCTGGGCTTCATGTTCGCGGGCCTGATCCTGGGGATCGGTCTGCTGATTATCATCTATGCCCGGTTTTACCTGTCCAAGACGGACCCGATGGACCAGTTCTATACCTACCTTCTGCTGTTCCAAGGCGCGATGGTGGGGATTGTCCTGTCAGATAACATCTTGCTTTTGCTTATTTTCTGGGAACTGACCTCGCTGTCGTCCTTCCTGCTGATCGGCTATTGGAAGCACCTGCCCGAAGGTCGCCAAGGCGCGCGGATGGCACTGACCGTGACGGGCATGGGCGGCTTGGCCCTGATCGGGGGGATGCTGATCCTGGGCAATATCGCGGGCAGCTATGACCTGACGGTCATCCTGGAAAACCGCGAGGCCATTCAGGACAGCGACCTCTATGTGCCCGCGCTGCTGTTGATCCTGCTGGGCGCGTTCACCAAGTCGGCGCAATTCCCGTTCCATTTCTGGCTGCCGCACGCGATGGCCGCGCCCACGCCGGTGTCGGCCTACCTGCATTCGGCCACGATGGTCAAAGCCGGGCTGTTCCTGATGGCGCGGCTGTGGCCGGTGCTGTCGGGGACCGACCTGTGGTTCTACCTGGTGGCGGGCGCGGGGCTGATTACCATGACGCTGGGCGCGGTGATCGCGCTTTTCAAGGACGACCTGAAGGGGTTGCTCGCGTTTTCGACAGTCAGCCATTTGGGCCTGATCACCATGCTGCTGGGCATGGGAACCGAAATTGCCGCCGTGGTCGCGGTGTTCCACATCATCAACCACGCCACGTTCAAGGCCGCGCTGTTCATGACCGCGGGCATTGTCGATCACGAGGCGCATACCCGCGACATCAAGCGCCTTGGCGGGTTGCGGCTGCTGATGCCCGTGACCTTCATCATCGGCACGATTGCGGCGTTTTCCATGGCCGGTCTGCCGCCGTTCAACGGGTTCCTGTCCAAGGAAATGATGCTGCACGAGGCCGCGCATACCTCGACCCTGTTCATGGTCATGGCGACCGTGGCGGCGACCTTCTCCGTGGCCTATAGCCTGCGTTTCGTGTTCCACGTGTTCTTCGGCCCCAAGCGCGACGACTACCCCGCCAAACCGCATGATCCGGGTTTCGGCATGTGGGCCGCGCCCGCGCTGCTGGTGGTGCTGGTCATCCTGATCGGCCTGTTTCCGAAAACCATGGCGGGGGCGCTGGTCGAAACCGTGTCGAAGGCCGTGACGCAGGCGGAAGAATTGCCCTATTACTCGCTGGCCTTGTGGCACGGGGTGAATGCGGCGCTTATCATGTCCATGATCGCGGTCGCCACGGGGGCGGTGCTTTTGGCTTTGCACAAATGGCTGGATAGCGCCTGGATCGCGACCCCCCGGCCCGAAGCGAAGGCGATTTTCGATGCGCTGCTGGGGGCGATTACCCGAACGGCCACACGCTTTACCGACCTGCTGCATGACGGCGCGATGTCGCGCTACCTGGCGATCTTTACCGCCGCTTGCGTGGTGATCGTGGCAGGGGCGTTCTTCACCGCCGATTACCTGCAAGGCACGCGGCCGCCTCTGCCGATCACCAATGCGTCGATCGTCGGGTTTGTCGCGATCATGGTGCCGACGATTGCCTTGGCCTTCCTGCACCGCAACCGCTACCTGTCGCTGGTGCTGATGGGCGTTGTCGGGCTGATCCTGTCGGTGATCTTTGCCTATCTGTCCGCCCCCGACCTGGCACTGACCCAACTGTCGGTCGAGGTCGTGACGGTCATCCTGCTGCTGCTGGCGCTGTATTTCCTGCCCAAGGAAACGCCGCGCGAAAGCAGCCCCGCGCGGCGCTGGCGTGACGGGCTTGTCGGGGCGGGCGCGGGCCTTGGGATCGGTGCGCTGATATATGCCCTGCTGCGGCGTGAACCCGACAATATCGGCTGGTATTTCCTGGAAAATTCCTACACCGGCGGCGGCGGCACCAACGTTGTGAACGTGATCCTCGTGGATTTCCGCGGCTTCGATACCTTTGGCGAGATTATCGTTTTGGGTGTTGCGGGTATTGCGATTTTCGCCATGGTCGCGACCCTGATGCGCGGTGAGGGTGGCAGGCGCCTGCGGGCCAAGGCGTCAGAGCATGTCAAGATCGGGGATCGCCACCCGCTGATGATGGTTGTCGCCACGCGCGCGGTTCTACCGATTGCCGTGATGGTCGGGATCTATATTTTCTGGCGGGGGCATTCCTTCCCCGGTGGGGGGTTCATCGCCGGTCTGGTTGTCGCAGTGGCGGTTCTGATGCAATACATGGCGTCGGGGCTGGAATGGGCCCAATCCCGCCAACGATTTGCCTATCATGGCATGATCGCGGTCGGCATCTTGACGGCGGCGGGAACCGGGATCGCGAGCTGGTTCTTCGGCTATCCGTTCCTGAAAAGCACATTCGGGTATGTTACGATTCCGCCCTTGTCGAAATTCGAGGTCGCCTCTGCCATGGCATTCGACGTGGGCGTGTTCCTGACCGTGTTGGGCTCTGTCATGCTGGCGCTTGCCGAATTGTCGCGCATGGGCCGTGCCGCAGACCCCGATCAGCCGGTCAACACCGACCCGATGGATATTGTCACGGATGGCGGCGCGATCCGCGCGACCTCCAAGGATAGCTAGGATCATGGAATTACTTGTTGCAATCATCATCGGGTCGCTGACCGCCGTGGGCACCTACCTCATGCTGCGGCTGCGGACCTTTCCGGTTATCGTCGGGCTGTCGCTTCTGGCCTACGCGGTGAATTTCTTCCTGTTCGCCAGCGGGCGGCTGATGCTGAATTCGCCCCCGCTTTTGTATGTCGAGGGGCCACATACTGACGGCTTGCCGCAAGCACTGACGCTGACGGCCATCGTGATCGCCTTCGGCATGACGGCGGTCGCGGTCATCATGGCGCTGACCGCCTATCTGAATGGCGGCAGCGACAAGCTGGACATGCAGAACGAGGCCCCAGAGGTCACGCCAGAGGAGCGCGGCCAATGATGCATTTCATGGTATTGCCGCTGATTATCACGGCGGTCATGGCGCCGGCGCTTCTGTTCTTCCGGGGGCAGTTGGTCATCCAGCGCACGCTGTCGCTGGTCACAACGGCGGTTCTGGTGGTGATTTGCGCCATGCTGATGGTGCAGGCCGCGACGGGAGAGATCAGCGTCTACAAGATGGGCAACTGGGACGCGCCTTTCGGCATCGTGATGGTGCTGGACCGCTTGTCGGCGTTGATGATTACGCTGACGGCCTTGCTGGCCCTTGGTGTGCTGGTCTATTCCATCGGCACGAACTGGGACGACCGCGGCGCTCATTTCCACCCGCTCTACCAGTTCCAGCTCTTCGGCCTGTTCGGCGCGATGATGACGGGCGACATTTTCAACCTGTTCGTGTTCTTCGAGGTGCTGCTGATCGCAAGCTACGGCCTGATGGTCCATGGCGGCGGGCGTTTGCGCACGCAAGCGGGCGTGCAATATATCATCTATAACCTTGCCGGATCGACGCTGTTCGTGTTCTCGCTGGCCACGATTTACGCCGTGTTCGGCACACTGAACATGGCCGATATGGCGGCCAAGGCCGCGACCCTGCCGCCAGAGGATGCAGCACTTGTGCGCACCGCCGGGGCCATGGTGCTGCTGGTCTTTGCCGTGAAAGGCGCGCTGTTGCCGCTGCATTTCTGGCTGCCCAACACCTACACCCACGCGCCCGCACCCGTGGCCGCGCTGTTCGCGATCATGACCAAGGTGGGCGCCTATGCCATTCTGCGCGTGTTCACGCTGATCTTTGGCCCGTCACTGGCGCTGACCGGCACGCTGTTTTCCGACCTGCTGATGCCCGCCGCGCTGATAACAACCGTCATCGGGATGATCGGCGTTCTGGCCGGTGGGTCACTGGCGCGGGTGGCGTCCTTCGCGGCGGTCGGGTCCATGGGGACGCTGTTCATCGCCATTGCCCCCTTTACCGAAGACGCGACGGTCGCAGCACTTTACTACCTTGTCCACTCGACCCTTGCGGCAGGTGCCTTGTTCCTTGTCATCGACATGGTGCAAGCCCGGCGCGGTAGCTGTGCGTTGGACTTGCGCGCGCCGATGGTTCAGTCGGGGCTGGTGGCCGGGCTGTTCTTTGCAGCGGCCATTGCCACCACGGGCCTGCCGCCGCTATCGGGCTTCATTGGCAAGCTGTTCGTGCTGGACGCGCTGCGCGATCACCCGCTGGCGGTTTGGGTCTGGGGCGTTGTGCTTGTGACGTCTCTGGTGGCCGTGGTCGGCTTTGCGCAGGCCGGGTCCATCGTGTTCTGGAAAGCCCACGCGGTAAAGGCCGACACCACGCCCGCCGCCCCCGCCACGGGCGTGGCGCTCGCGGGTATCGGCGGCATCCTGGCGCTGATCGTGCTGATGACCGTCGCCGCCGGGCCGCTGACCGATTACCTGGCCGACACCGCCGCGCAGCTCTACGCGCCCGACGGCTATATCGGTGCGGTGCTGGGTGGGGAGGGATAAGCCATGCTCAGAAAACTCTTCCCGCATCCGCTGCTGACTCTGGTTCTGACCGCTGTCTGGGTCATGCTGGTCAATGTGCTGACGCTGAACGCGGTCGTGTTCGGGCTGATCCTTGGCACCATCGTGCCGCTGGTGACGGCGGCCTACTGGCCGGACCGCCCGCGCTTGCGCAGCCCGCTCAAGATTGCCGAATACATCCTTGTCGTGCTGTGGGATATCTGCGTGGCCAACGTGCAGGTGGCATGGATCATCCTGTTCAAGCGCAATGCCGACCTGGCCTCGACTTGGGTGACCGTTCCGCTGGACCTGCGCACGCCAGAGGCGATTACCATTCTGGCCGGAACCATCACCATGACGCCGGGCACCGTCTCTGCCGATATGGCGGAAGACGGCACCAGTCTGCTGGTCCATTGCCTGCACGCGCCTGACCCGAAAGGCACCGTGCATGACATCAAATCGCGCTACGAACGCCGCCTGATGGAGATTTTCGAATGATCCTGCCCATCGCCCTGACCATTGCCGCCACCTGTTTCGGGCTGGCATTGTTGCTGAACCTGTGGTCCTTGTTCCGGGCCGACAACCCCGGCGACAAGATCCTTGCGCTGGACACGATGGTGGTGAACATCATCGCCCTGATCGTGATCTACGGCATTGCCTTCGGAACGGGTGTGTTTTTTGAGGCCGCGATGTTGTTTGCCATGATGGGCTTCGTGTCGACGGTCGCCTTTTGCCGCTACATCCTGCGCGGCAACATCATCGAGTAGGGACAGCCATGATCGTGGAATATTCCATCGCGGTGCTTTTGGTTCTTGCAGGGTTTTTCGGCCTTGTCGGGTCGTTCGGCCTGCTGAAGCTGCCCGACCAGATGACCCGCCTGCACGCGCCGACCAAGGCGACGACGCTGGGCGTGGGCGGCGTGCTGATCGCGTCGATGCTGTATTTCTTCGGGGTGGAAGGCACGCTCAGCTTTCACGAGTTGATGATTACCCTGTTCCTGTTCCTTGCCGCGCCAATCGTGGCGTTCTTCATCGCGCGGGTTCAATTGCGCAACCATGTCGCGGAAAAAGAGCTGCCCACGCCAAAGCGTGCGGGCACCCGTTGGGCCGGGCATCTGGGACAAGATCGCGGTTCGGATTGATCGACACGGCAAGCTGCGCCATACTTCGCCGCCTGTGGGTATGGTCGGGCGGCGCGGGTGGTGCCGGGTCCCGGCCAGTTGTGGTAAGGGTGTGCCGGGATCGTGCAAATACAGGACATGGCAGAGCGCGTGATCGAAACGCTCTGCTCAGAGGGGTGTCCCGTGGGCGGCGTCGCCGCCACGCTGGCGCGTGGCTGGCCAGATGCCCCGATACTTGACCTTGTTCTGGCCATTGCCAGCGGATGCGACGCTGTCGAACGGATGTTCGGACCCGATGGTCCAAGCGGCACGCGCGCGCGCGAGGGCTGGCAGGTCGCCACATTGATCGCAACCGATTTGCGGGCGATGCAGGTTATGGGTTTGACGGGCGACTGCGCGCGCGACCTGCTATCCTACTGGCAAAATCATGATCCTTACTTCCTGACATGGGATGTCACGGCATGACGCGCACGGGCCCGCGCAACCTGGTAACCGATGTGACCGGCCTGCGCGTGGGGCATGGTCAGGATCGGCATTTGTGCAGTGGTGCAACGGTTCTGCTGGGGGATGCGCCGTTCACGGCGGGCGTGCATATCATGGGTGGCGCGCCCGGCACGCGTGAGACTGAGCTGCTGGCCCCCGACCGGCTGGTGCAAGAGGTCGATGCCCTCGTGCTGTCGGGTGGGTCGGCCTTTGGGCTGGATGCCGCGTCGGGCGTCATGGACGGCTTGCGTGCGCAGGGGCGCGGCTTTCAGGTGGCGGGTCATCGCGTGCCCATCGTTCCCGCCGCGATCCTGTTCGATCTGGCCAATGGCGGCGCGAAAGACTGGGACACCAACCCCTACCCGGCGCTCGGGCGCGCGGCGCTGGAATCCGCCAGTCCTGATTTCGACATCGGCAGTCACGGGGCCGGGCTGGGCGCAACGACGGCGACATATGCGGGCGGGATCGGATCAGCCTCTTGGGTCATCGAGGGCGGCGCAACCGTGGGTGCGCTGGTTGCCGCCAACCCGGTGGGCAGTGTCACGGTCGGGCAGGGGCCGCATTTCTGGGCTGCCCCGTTCGAATGGCAGGACGAATTCGGCGGGCTTGGCCCCGCGCCACGTGCGGATTTTGCCATGCCGCCCGTGACCAAGCTGGCGCGTGAAGCGACGACGCTGGCGATTGTCGCCACCGATGCCACGCTGACACAGGCGCAACTGACCCGGCTGGCGATTGCCGCGCATGACGGCATGGCCCGCGCCATCGTGCCGTCGCATACACAGTTCGACGGCGACATTGTCTTTGCGGTCTCGACCGGCGCTGGCGCTGCCGCCACGCCGCCGGACATGGTCGCGCTCGGCCATGCCGCGGCAACCTGCCTGGCCCGCGCCATCGCGCGCGCGGTCTATCACGCATATCCGCCAGCGTGCATGTCGCATCCAAGCTGGCGCGACGCGCATCTGCCGCTTGACTAGGGCCGCGTCCCGCCCGACAAGGGCCGCATGAATGAACATGTTAAAGGTCTGGCCCTGACCACATTGGGCGTGCTGTTCATCGTGCCGGATTCGCTTTTCGTGCGCCTGATCGACGCGTCGGCAATTGCCAATGCCTTCTGGCGCAACCTGATCGCCGGCGGGTTGATCCTGGTATTCGTGTTGGCCACCAAGGGGCCGGGGGCCGTCACCTCGCTGACGCGGACGGGCCGGGCCGGGCTGGCCTACCTCGTGTTCTTCGGCATGGCGGCCAGCGGCTTCGTGCTGGCCGTGTCGCTGACCAGCGTGGCGAATGTGGTGTTCATTCTTGCGGCAACCCCGGTTTTCGCCACCGTGTTCAGCCGGGTTTTCCTGGCAGAGCCGATTTCCATGCGCATGGTGCTGACCATGGCGGGCGTTTTCGTGGGCCTTGCCATTATCCTGCGCGGGTCGCATGAAACCGCGGGCGCAAGCTGGCAGGGCGACCTTGTGGCGCTTGGCGTTGGCGCCTGTTTCGCCGCCGCCATGACCGCGCTGCGGGTGCTGCGTGGGCGGTCGATGCTGGCAGCGGTGCCGGTGTCCCTGATCGGCGCGGCGCTTGTGCTGTTGCCCTTCACCGATGTGATGGGGCCGCTCGCCACGCAATGGCCGCTCTTGCTGGGGCACGGCGCGTTCATTGCCTGCGCGTCGTCGCTGATGACGATGGGGCCGCGCTACATCACCTCTGCCGAGGTGTCGCTGCTGTTGCTGCTGGAATCGGTGCTGGCGCCGCTGCTGGTCTGGGCGCTGCTGGGCGAAGACCCCGGCCCATGGGCCATCTGGGGCGGTGCGGTCGTCATCGCGGTGCTGCTGGCGTCCAACCTGTGGCTGCTGATGCGGTTTCAATCGTCCAGAAGGTGATCTTCCCAATCGTCCAGCGGCACCACGCTTTCCGACACGGTCTGGTCATGCATCGACACGCCCGCGTGCCGCACCGTGGCCGGGTCGCCGGTAATCAGCGGGTGCCATAGCGGCAGCTTGTGCCCCTCATACAACAGGCGATAGGCGCAGGTTTCCGGCATCCAGTAGGCAATCTCTGGCAGGTTTGCCGGGGTCAGCACCACGCATTCCGGGACCAGTGATTTGCGGTTCTCGTAGTTGGCACAGCGGCAGGTGCTGTCATCGAACAGCCGGCAGGCGACGCGGGTGAAGATAAGCTCTTCGGTGTCGATATCTTCCAGCTTGTTGAGGCAACAGCGCCCGCAGCCATCGCAAAGCGCCTCCCATTCGGGGGCGGTCATGTCGGACAGGGGCACGGTGTGCCAGAATTCGGGGCGCAAGGTCATGCCCGGCGGGATAGCGCGCTTTGGACTGCCGCAAAAGCCCCTTTCGGCGCGCATGGGGCCAGCGGTGTGTCTTGCGTAGTTTCGGCAAGATGAAGTCGCAACCTGTTAGCCCGCCAACATGGCACGGCGCAATGTCACGCCGTTCAACGCGTCATCGAGCACCACATCCGCCATGCGAAGCGTGGTGCCCTTGGGGATGTCACGCGTCAGGGTCACGCCATGCGCCAGCCCGATGGGCAAAAGCGCCTGCGCGCGGCTGATCTTGGCGC
>JAAAPG010000301.1 GCA_009908405.1 Alphaproteobacteria bacterium
CATCGCGCTGATCGACAAGGAATTTCCGGTCATCGTCTTCGCGCCGCATGATGGGCTTTATGAAAAGACCGTGTCGAACATGCAGGAAGTGATGGCGCGGCAGGGGCAGGTGTTGCTGGTATCGGACCCGGCGGGGCTGAAAGCGGCGGGGGATGTGCCCTTCGCGTTGCAGATGCCGCCGGTTCCCGCGCTTATCGCGCCGATTGTCTATGCCGTGCCCGCGCAGTTGATCGCTTATCACACGGCGTTGCACCGGGGCACGGATGTGGACCAACCGCGCAACTTGGCGAAATCGGTCACGGTGGAATAACGCGCTGCCCTTCCCTTGGGGCGCAAAGCGGGCTATGCGGATATTCATGTCCTTGAAGGTAACAGACCTGTCTTGCGCCCGTGGCGGCCTGCCCATTCTGGAAGGGGTCAGCTTCGCGCTGGAGCCCGGTCAGGCGCTGGTCCTGCGCGGCCCGAATGGCTGCGGCAAGACCACCGCATTGCGCACCATCGCGGGGCTGCAACCCGCGCTTGCGGGCCATATCGACAGCCTGCCCGACACCATCGCTTACGCGGGCCATGCCGATGGGTTGAAAGCCACGCTGTCGGTGACCGAGAACCTGAATTTCTGGGCCGCGATCTATGGCACGCGCGGCATTGACCACGCGCTGGACCGCATGAACCTGCGCCAGCTTGCTGACCGCGCGGCGCAAAACTTGTCGGCGGGGCAAAAGCGCCGGCTTGGGTTGGCGCGGTTGATGGTCACGGGGCGGCCTGTCTGGGTGCTGGATGAACCCACCGTATCGCTGGACGCGGCCTCTGTCGCGCTGTTTGCCGATGTGGTGCGCGGGCACTTGGCGGCGGGCGGCATGGCGCTGATGGCCACGCATATCGACCTTGGCCTGCCCGAGGCGCGCGTGCTCGACCTTGGCCCCTACAAGGCACGGCTGCCCGAACCCTCAAACGGCTTCGACGAGGCGTTCCTGTGATCGCGCTGCTGACCCGTGATCTGCGCTTGGCCTTTCGCGCCGGGGGCGGTTTTGGCCTTGGGCTGGCGTTTTTCCTGATACTGGCGGTGCTGGTGCCCTTGGGCGTCGGGCCGGACCGCACCACGCTGGCGTTGATCGCGCCGGGCATTCTGTGGGTCGGGGCGCTGCTGGCCTGCCTGCTGTCGCTCGACCGGATTTTCGCGCTGGATTACGAGGACGGCTCGCTCGACCTGCTGGCCACGGCGCCGGTGCCATTGGAAGGGGTCGTCAGCATCAAGGCGCTGGCGCATTGGATCACCACGGGCGTGCCCTTGGTGCTGGTCTCGCCGGTGCTGGGCCTGCTGCTCAGCCTGCCGGTGCCCGCCTATGGCTGGTTGCTGCTGTCGCTGACGCTTGGCACGCCCGCGCTGTCGGTCATCGGCACTTTCGGCGCGGCGCTGACCGTGGGGCTGAAACGCGGCGGGTTGCTTTTGTCGTTGCTGGTTCTGCCGCTTTACATTCCGACGCTGGTTTTCGGGGCAGAGGTCGTGTCGCGCGGGGCGCAGGGCCTGGCCGTCGGCACGCCCCTGGCGCTTCTGGCCGGGATCACGGCGGGGGCTGTGGCATTATTGCCCTTTGCGTCCGCGCATGTGATCCGGATAAACCTTCGGTGAACCGTAACTGTTTCGCTTGAGAGCCCACCCACGCAAAGATAGGTACCGCTCATGTCATCGCTTTGGGAATACGCCAACCCGCTGAAATTCATGCGCACCACCGATTGGCTGCTGCCGATCGTGGCGGTGGCGGCCGTGGTGATAACCACCGTTGGGCTGGTCTGGGGGTTCTTCTTCACGCCCGATGATTTCCGCCAAGGCTCGACCGTGAAGATCGTCTTCATCCATGTGCCCTCCGCGATGATGGCGATCAATGCCTGGGTGATGATGCTGGTGGCGTCCTTGATCTGGCTGATCCGCCGCCATCATGTCAGCGCGCTGGCCGCGCGTGCGGCGGCCCCCGTTGGCGCGGTCATGACCGTGATCGGGCTGATTACGGGTGCTGTCTGGGGCCAGCCCATGTGGGGCACATGGTGGGCGTGGGATCCGCGCCTGACCGCGTTTTTGATCCTGTTCCTGTTCTACTTGGGCTATATCGCCATGTGGGCGGCGATTGACGACCCGGATACGGGCGCGGACCTGACCGCGGTGCTATGCCTTGTCGGGTCGGTCTTTGCCGTGCTGTCGCGCTATGCTGCCAATTTCTGGAACCAGGGGCTGCACCAGGGCGCATCGCTGTCGGTCGCGCCCGGCACGCGGATGGACTGGGCGTACAAGGCGCCGCTCTACACCTGCATGGTGGGCTTTGGGCTGATCTTCCTGGCGCTGGTTCTGGCCGGCACCCGCACCGAAATTCGCGCCCGCCGCATGAAGGCGCTGGCCGCGCGGGAGCGTATGGCATGATGCCCGAGTTGGGACGTTACGCGGTCGAGGTGACCTCGGCCTACGCGGTATCGCTGGGCCTGATCGTGGCGCTGGCGCTGTGGTATGTCGCGCGCGGTCGCCGGGTGCGCCGAGATTTGGACGCGTTTGAACAGAAACGAGGGAAGAATGGGTAAGATCCGCCCGCTGATGCTGCTGCCGCCGCTGTTGTTCCTGGGCTTGGCGGTCTTGTTCTATGTCGGCAATTTCCGCGAGGGGCGCAACGACCTGCCCTCGGCCCGCGCGGGGCAGGACGCGCCCGCGCTGGGGGTTGAGCAACTGGGCGAGCGCACGCTTCTGACAGATGCCATGCTGCGCGACGGCGAGGTGACACTGGTCAATTTCTGGGCCACATGGTGCCCGCCCTGCCGCGCCGAACATCCGTTCCTGGAGGAACTGGCCGAAGAGGGCACGACCATCTACGGCGTGAACTACCGCGACCAGGCCGACAAGGCAGAGGATTTCCTGGACGAGCTGGGCGACCCCTTCGCCGCCATCGGGTCCGACCCCGGCGCGCGCACGGGGCTGGATTGGGGCGTGGTCGGCCTGCCGGAAACCTTCGTGGTGGCAGGCGACGGCACCATCGAATTCCGCTACGCCGGGCCGATCACCCGCGAGATCATGGAAAACCGCATCCGCCCCGCGATGGAGGCGGCGGCCGCGCGCTGAACGTCACGCACCCAAGCCGTTCGTGACCTCCAACACCGAGGCGGTCCGGTCAGCCAAGTTGACACCCGCTTGCGTCATGGTCAGGTAGGTGTAATCCGCGCCGGCCTCTGTCAGCATGTGGCGGGTTTCCTCGTGCAGAACATGGGCAATGATCGGGCCTGTAAAACCGCGCGTGCGCAGGGACCGGACGGCAATCAGCTTGGCTTCCAGGTCGCCCATCGCCAGCACGGCAGCCTTGATTCCTGAAATATCGACACTGCGCCAGAAATTGCTGTCCTCGGCATCGGCAAACAGGGCATTGCGCCCCTTCTCGTTTTGCCCCGCGATCAGGTAGGTGTCGGCGTCGAGGCCGACCGGCGACAGCCCTTCCTCGACCAACCGGTCATAGGCGGCGGTGCCGGTCCGCCCCATGCCAAAAATCAGCACGGTCGCATCGCCCAGATCTTTGGGTTGCTCATCCGGGTGCATGGTCGGGCGTTCGAAACGTTGCAACCGGTCCTCCAGCCGCTCATAGAGCGGGTGCGCAATCCGGTTCAGCGGGGCAGAGATCAGGAAGGACAGTGTCACCGCCAGCGCCAGCGGAACAAGGTAGTCTGGCAACACGCCTGCCGCCACGATCAGCCCGAATTCGGAATAGGCGGTCAGGCTGAGCGATGTCAGGAACGCCGAGCGCGCCCGCAGCTTGAAGCCCACCAGGAGCGCGTAGAACAACAGGCCCTTCAGCGGCAATGCCAGCCCGACCACCAGCGCAAAGAGCAGGGCAGGCCCGTCGGGCAGGCCGGTCAGGCCGATTTCAAGGAAGAAGGCGACAAGGAATACCTCTTTCAGCGACCACAGCGCGCGCGACAATTCCCCGGCGCGCGCGTGCCCCGACAACAGCACGCCCATGGCAAGCGCCCCGATCTCGGATGACAGGCCCATCGCCTCGAACCCGTAGCCGCCGACGACCAGCGCCAGCAGCATCCCCATCAGCACAAGGATTTCGTCATGCCCGGCAAGGTCCAGCAGCTTGTGCAGCACCGGACGCAGCAGGGGCAGGCCCACAAGCAGCAGCGCCCAGATATTGGGCGTCTGCCCCGACCAGATGGCCAGCACCACAAGCGCGATAATGTCCTGCACGATCAGGATACCGATCGCGGTGCGGCCATGGAACGCGCCCAGTTCGCGCTTGCCTTCCAGCAGCTTGGCGGCCAGCACGGTGGATGAAAACGCCAGCGCAATACCCAGAAGCAGCGCGGTTTCCCATTCCACTCCCATCAGCAGTTTTGCCGCCGGGGTGAACAGCCCGACGCTGAGGGCGAAATGCAGCACCGCCCCGCCAACAACCTGGGGTTGTGCAATCTGGCCCAGTTTCAGCTTCAGCCCCACGGTGAACAGCAGCAGAAGCACGCCCAGATGGGCGACATGGTGCAGGATCGGCCCGGTTTCCTGCGGCAGGCCGAGCGGCCCGGCCGCAATGTTGATCGCGAACCCGGCGGCGAGGAAGCCGACAAGCGGGGGCAGCCCGACTTGCCGCACAAGCAACCCGAAAACGAACGCAAAGCTGAGGATGATGGTTTCAAACACGGTCGCGCGCACCTTTTTAAAAGAGTCGCGCTACATTAGCCGCATTCACAGGCTTGTTAAAAGGGCGGTTAGGGTGTCTTGCACCTAATCGCGCAAAACGAAGGCGATCACCTCTTGGGTATTGCCCGCGTTCAGCACCAGTTCCCAGCGCCCGGTGCGGGTGAACTGGGCTTCGGCGGTGTCGCCTTGCTGGACCAATGGCACCGGATCGCTGTCGGTAAAGCGCAGGCGCACGCGGTCGACCGCGTCCAGCGGCGTGACCGTCAGCAGCCCCTTGTAATCACCATCTATGGCGAGCCGAGCGCGCACGGGCCGGGGCAGGTCGGCGCTTTCCAGTGTCAGGCTTTGGTTCGGGCCGACAATGGGCAAAGGGTCACGCACGAAGAACGTGACGGACGCCATGACCGCGACAAAGGCCAGGAACAGGCCAAGGAAAACGAAGGCGATGATACGGGTGGCCATGGTCTCTCCGGGGTTTTGGTCACGTTAGCCCAGGGCGCGCGCAAAGGAAAACCCCGGCGCGGGGGCGCGCCGGGGTCTGTCGGGAATGTGATGGGCTTACGCCGCCTTGGCGAGGTTACGCAGCACGTAGTGCAGCACGCCGCCATGTTCGACATATTCCTTCTCGATGCCGGTATCGATGCGGCATTTCAGGGTGATCGCTTTCTCGGTGCCATCCGGGTAGGTGATCGTGCAGGGCACTTCGGAAAGTGGCTTAAGATCACCCTCCAAACCACTGATATTGATGACTTCATCACCGGTCAGGCCCAGGCTTTCGCGGGTGTCGCCGCCGGTGAACTCGAACGGGATCACGCCCATGCCGACAAGGTTGGAGCGGTGGATGCGCTCGAACGATTCCGCGATCACCGCTTTCACGCCCAGCAGGTTCGTGCCTTTCGCCGCCCAGTCGCGGCTGGACCCGGCACCGTATTCCTTGCCACCGATGACGACCAGCGGCGTGCCGTCTTCCTGGTAGGCCATGGCGGCGTCGAAGATCGCGGTCTGCTGACCATCGGGGCCCTTGGTGTAGCCGCCTTCGACCCCGTCCAGCATCTGGTTGCGAATGCGGATATTGGCGAAAGTGCCGCGCATCATCACTTCGTGGTTGCCGCGGCGCGACCCGTAGCTGTTGAACTCGCGCACCGGCACCTGGCGTTCTTCCAGGTAGCGGCCCGCGGGGGTCGAGGGCTTGAAGCTGCCCGCCGGGCTGATGTGGTCGGTCGTGACCATGTCGCCCAGAAGCGCGAGGATACGCGCGCCCTTGACGTCCGAGATGGTGCCGGCCTCGGCGCCCATCCCCTGGAAGTAGGGCGGGTTCTGGATGTAGGTGCTCGATGCCGGCCAGTCATAGGTTTCCGAGTCGGTGGTTTCCACCGCCTGCCATTTCTCGTCGCCCTTGAACACGTCGGCGTATTTGGACTGGAACGCCTCACGCGTGACGGTCCGCTCGACCAGGTCGGCGACTTCTTTCTGGGTCGGCCAGATGTCTTTCAGGTAGACATCGCGGCCCTCTGGCGTTTGCGCGACGGGGTCTTTGGTGATGTCGATATTCATGTCCCCGGCCAGTGCATAGGCCACGACCAGGGGCGGGCTGGCGAGGTAGTTCGCGCGCACATCCGGGGAGATGCGGCCTTCGAAGTTGCGGTTGCCCGATAGAACGCTGGTGGCGATCAGGTCGTTGTCGTTGATCGCCTTGGAAATTTCCTCTTGCAGCGGGCCCGAGTTACCGATGCAGGTGGTGCAGCCATAGCCCACGAGGTTGAATCCGATAGCGTCAAGATCGTCCTGCAGCTCTGCCGCTTCCAGATAGGCCGACACGACCTGCGAGCCGGGCGCGAGCGAGGTTTTCACCCACGGCTTGCGCGTCAGCCCCAGCTCGCGCGCCTTGCGCGCCACAAGCCCCGCGCCGATCATCACGTAAGGGTTCGAGGTGTTGGTGCAGGACGTGATCGAGGCGATCACCACCGACCCGTCGCGCAGCGTGTACTCCTCGCCCGCGACGGCGGCGGTCTTGCGCGGGTCGGTGGGCGCGGTGGGCACGGGGCCTTCGCCCGCCATTTCGGCGGCGGCGTCATCTGCGGCCACACCGCGATATTCCGACACCACGTCGAGGAAGTTCTCGGCCGCTTGCGTCAGCGCGACATGGTCCTGCGGGCGTTTCGGGCCGGAAATGGCGGGCACGACGCTGCCCATGTCCAGCTCCAGCGTGGAGGTATAGACCGGGTCGTAATCCGCCCCGCGCCAGAAGCCGTTTTCCTTGGCATAGGTTTCGACCAGCGCGATGCGGTCCTCGTCGCGGCCGGTCTGGCGCAGGTAGCGCAGCGTTTCACCGTCGATCGGGAAGAAACCGCAGGTCGCGCCGTATTCGGGCGCCATGTTGGCGATGGTGGCGCGGTCTGCCAGCGGCAGGTGATCCAGCCCGTCGCCGTAGAATTCCACGAATTTGCCGACGACGCCGTGCTCGCGCAGCATCTGCACGACCTTCAGCACCAGGTCGGTGGCGGTGGTGCCTTCGACCATGGCGCCGGTCAGCTTGAAGCCCACGACCTCGGGGATGAGCATCGACACCGGCTGGCCCAGCATCGCGGCCTCGGCCTCGATCCCGCCGACACCCCAGCCGAGGACGGCCAGACCGTTGACCATGGTGGTGTGGCTGTCGGTGCCCACCAGCGTGTCGGGGTAGGCCACGTCCGCGCCGGTCTGGTCGGTATCGGTCCAGACGGTCTGGGCGAGGTATTCCAGGTTCACCTGGTGGCAGATGCCCGTGCCCGGCGGCACCACGCGGAAATTGTCGAACGCCTTCTGGCCCCATTTCAGGAAGGTGTAGCGCTCGATGTTGCGCTCATACTCACGGTCCACGTTCATCTGGAACGCGCGCGGGTTGCCGAATTCGTCGATCATCACCGAGTGGTCGATGACCAGGTCCACCGGGTTCAGCGGGTTGATCTTTTGCGCGTCGCCGCCCAGCGCCTTGATGCCGTCGCGCATCGCGGCCAGGTCCACCACGGCGGGCACGCCGGTGAAATCCTGCATCAGCACGCGGGCGGGGCGGTAAGCAATCTCGCGCGGGTTCTTGCCGCCATTGCTCGCCCAGTCGGCAAAGGCGCGGATGTCGTCGGTGGTGACCGTTTTGCCATCCTCGAACCGCAGCATGTTTTCCAGCACCACTTTCAGCGCGGCGGGCAGTTTTGCGAAATCGCCAAGCCCGGCGGCCTGCGCGGCAGGGATGGAATAATAGGCAATGCTCTTGCCTGCGACTGTCAGGGTCTTGCGCGCACCTGCGCTGTCGTGGCCGACGGTAATGGTCATGGGGCTGAGCCTCCGTAATATGATTGACAGGGGTCTTGGCCCTTTGCATTTGCCATTGTGCCGCGCTGCGATCAAGGGAAAAGGCGGATTTTGTATACCGTTGTGCACAAATTTCTGTCCAGACACGGCCTGTGGCCATTCTGTCGCGCGCATCGAAGCCTCGCAAAACGTTGATTGGCCCTTGCCGCCAGTGATGGTTAGATCGCGGCTGCAACGATCAACGGAACCCACATGCATTTTCAGTCCGCGACTGCGATAGCCCTCGGCGCGATGGTCGGTTTTTCCGGCCCGGTCTGGGGCCAGCAAAACCCGGTCGTGGTCGAGCTTTACACCTCGCAGGGCTGCGCGGCCTGTCCGCCAGCGGATGACTTGCTCAACGAGATCGCGGATCATGACGCGGTCCTGCCATTGGCGCTGCATGTCGATTACTGGGATTACATCGGCTGGGCCGACACGTTCGGCAAGGCCGCCTTCAGCGCGCGGCAGAAATCCTACGCGCGCAAAATGGGCCGTAAATCCGTCTACACGCCGCAAATGATTATCGGAGGCATCGACGATATCCAGGGCAACGCCGCGATGCAGGTGATGGGATTGATCGCGGATCATCATATGAACCCGTTTGCCGATGGGTTGGTCACGGTCGAAATCGCCGCGCAGGACAGCGGCGGCGTGACGGTCGAAGCGCGGTCCAGCACCATTCTGGAATTTGCCGTGGACGTTCAGATCGTGCGCTTTCTGGACCGGGCCACGGTCGAGATCACGGCCGGAGAGAATGCCGGGCGCGAGATAACCTATCGCAACATCGTGACCGACTGGACCGTGCTGGATGCCTGGGATGGGTCCGCGCCGTTCAGCTACACCGTGCCGGGTGATGTGCCCGATGGCACCGGGCTGGCGGTCCTGGTGCAAGAGCAAGGTCTGGGACCGATCCTTGCGGCGGCGCGGTATCCCTGAATTCCGGTCAGTTTCGGGGGCTGACCCAGGGTCGGGGCTGGCCTTCGCGGTGGCGCATCCCATATCTGTCGAAAGCCATGCAGGATAATGCCCATGTCGATACCTCTCACCGTCAATGCCACGGAGTTCCAGACAGATGCCGCGCCTGACACGCCCTTGCTGTGGGTCTTGCGCGATGAGCTGGGCCTGACCGGCACCAAGTTCGGCTGCGGAATTGCTGCCTGCGGGGCCTGCACCGTGCATGTCGATGGGCAAGCCGTGCGGTCCTGCCAAGTGCGTGTGGGCGACCTGTGGGGACCGGTCACGACGATCGAGGGGCTGGGCGGGCAGACACCGCTGCAAGCCGCGTGGGAGCGCCACCAGGTCGCGCAATGCGGCTATTGCCAGTCCGGCCAGATCATGCAGGCGGCGGATTTGCTGGCAAACACTCCGTCGCCCACGGATGACGACATAGACGCCGCCATGGGCGGCAACCTGTGCCGCTGCGGCACCTACACGGCCATTCGCGCCGCGATCCACGAGGCCGCGGCCAAGATGGGGGATGCGCAATGAGCCGTCTTGGCAAGATCACCCGGCGCACGCTGCTGGTGGGCGCGGTTGCCGTGGCTGGCGGTGCGGCCTTCGGCGTGTATCAGGTCCGCAAACCGGTCGAGAACCCGCTGGACCCCGGCGACGGGGCCACGCTCAACCCCTATGTCATCATCGACCAGGCGGGGGTGACGATCATCGTGCCGCGCGCAGAGATGGGGCAGGGCGTGCAGACCACCCTCGCGGCACTCGTGACCGAGGAACTCGATGTCGCCCTGGCCGATATCCGGGTGCAACACGGCCCGCCATCGGCGGCCTATTACAACGGCGCGTTGATGCACGGGGCGTTGCCCGTGGCCGATTACGCCATGAAGGACTGGCAGCACACGGTCGTGGGTGGCATTGCGGCGGCCAGCAAGCTGCTGGGGTTGCAACTGACGGGCGGGTCTACCTCTACCGTGGATGCATTCGACAAGATGCGCCGCGCGGGGGCCGGTGCGCGCGAGGCGCTCAAAGCCGTCGCCGCCGACCGACTGGGCGTGGCGCGCGACCGTCTGCGCACCGAAAGCGGTCATGTCATCGCCCCCGATGACACGCGCATTGCCTATGCCGATCTGGCTGCCGACGCCGCAAACCGGCCGGTCCCCGATGTAG
>JAAAPG010000042.1 GCA_009908405.1 Alphaproteobacteria bacterium
CGCCCTCGCAGGCCGTCAGCACCAGGGGCGCCGCTATCAGGGCGGCGCGGATCAATAGACCCGCGCTTTCGGCGCGATCTTTTTCAGGTCGATCCCGCCCTCGTTATGGCCGGTCAGCGGGTTCAGGTGGACATCGCGATAGTCAAGCGTGACCCGCTCCTCGTTCACCCAGGCCAGCGTGTGCTTGCGCCAGGTTTCATCGTCGCGGTCGGGGTAGTCCTCTTGCGCATGCGCGCCGCGGCTTTCCTTGCGCGCCTCGGCCGAGACGATGGTCGCCATGGCGCAGGGCATCAGGTTGTCCAGCTCCAGTGTTTCCATCAGGTCGGTGTTCCAGATCAGCGAGCGGTCGGTGACCTTCAGGTCACGCATCTTGCCGGCCACGTCCTTCATCTTCTCGACCCCGGCCGCAAGGGTTTCATCCGTGCGGAAGACGGCCGCGTCCGCCTGCATGGTTTTTTGCATGTCCAGCCGCAATTCCGCGGTCGGCGTGCCGCCGTCCAGATTGCGGAAGCGGTCGAACCGCTCCAGCGCGCGGTCGACGCTGGCCTTGTTCAGCGTGGGGTTGGGCGCCTTGGGGTCCACAGTCTGGCCCGCGCGGATCGCGGCGGCACGCCCGAACACCACAAGGTCGATCAGGCTGTTGGACCCAAGGCGGTTCGCCCCGTGCACCGACGCGCAGGCGGCTTCGCCCACCGCCATCAGGCCGGGGGCCACGCGGTCGGGGTTCGCGGCATCGGCGTTCAGCACCTCGCCCCAATAGTTGGTCGGGATGCCGCCCATGTTGTAATGCACGGTCGGCAGCACCGGGATCGGTTCCTTCGTGACATCCACCCCGGCAAAGACGCGGGCGGATTCGGAAATACCGGGCAGCCGCAGGTCCAGTGCCTCTTTCGGCAGGTGCGACAGGTTCAGGTGAATATGGTCCTTGTTCGGGCCAACCCCGCGCCCTTCGCGGATTTCAATGGTCATGCAGCGCGACACCACATCGCGCGAGGCGAGGTCCTTGTAGGTCGGCGCGTAGCGTTCCATGAATCGCTCGCCTTCGGAATTCGTCAGGTAGCCGCCTTCGCCGCGTGCGCCTTCGGTAATCAGGCAGCCCGCGCCGAAAATGCCGGTCGGGTGGAACTGCACGAATTCCATGTCCTGCAGCGGTAGGCCCGCGCGCGCGACCATGCCGTTGCCGTCCCCGGTGCAGGTATGCGCGCTTGTCGCGCTGAAATAGGCGCGGCCATAGCCGCCCGTGGCCAGAACGACCATCTTGGCGTTGAACACATGCAGCGTGCCGTCATCCAGCTTCCAGGCCATGATGCCCTGGCACTGACCGTCCTCCGACATGATGAGATCGGTCGCGAAATACTCTATGAAGAACTCGGCCTTTTGCTTGACCGACTGGCCATAGAGCGTGTGCAGCATGGCATGCCCGGTGCGGTCGGCGGCGGCGCAGGTGCGCTGCACGGGCGGGCCTTCGCCGAATTCGGTCGTGTGGCCGCCAAACGGGCGCTGGTAGATCGTGCCTTCCTCGGTGCGCGAGAATGGCACGCCGTAATGTTCCAGCTCATACACCGCCTTGGGCGCTTCGCGGGCCAGGTATTCCATCGCGTCGGTGTCGCCCAGCCAATCAGAGCCCTTGACCGTGTCATACATGTGCCACTGCCAGCTGTCGGGGCCCATGTTGCCAAGGCTGGCGGCAATGCCGCCCTGGGCGGCCACGGTGTGGCTGCGCGTTGGGAAAACCTTGGTCACGCAAGCGGTTTTCAGCCCTTGTTCGGCCATGCCCAAAGTCGCGCGCAAACCGGCGCCGCCTGCGCCCACCACGACCACGTCATAGGTATGTTCTTCGATCTTGTAGTCCGACATGTCTTTTCCTCAGGCGCTGAACAGAACGGTGGCAACCGACAGAACGCCCGCCGCGCCAAGCGCCCAGCACAGCAACGTGTTGACCAGAAGCGCGGCAGTGCGCTGCGCCTTGCTTGAAACATAGTCCTCGATCACGGTCTGCAAACCCTGTTGCAGATGCGCGAAGGCCGCGATGATGAACAGGATCGCCACCAAGGCATGCCACAGGTTGGAATAGGTCGCGACAAAGGCGTCATGCCCGCCGCCAAGCGTGTCGGCGAAGGGAAACAGGAACAGCAGGGTCAGCGGGATCAGCGCGATGGAGGTGACACGCTGGCTCCACCAATGGTGCAGGCCTTCGCCGGCGGCCCCGTGGCCCTGCGCGCGTGCATAGTCGGATTTGTAGCTCATGATCGGGTCCTCACACGGCCAGAATGGTGACAAGGGTCATGACGACAGTGCCCGCGAACACGATGTAACTGGTCTTCTCGACCGTCTCGACCTGCATCATGCGGCCCGTGTCCCAGATCAGGTGCCGGATGGAATTCAGCATGTGATACCACAGCGCCGCCAGTGACCCGATCAGCACCAGATGTCCGAGGATCGAGGTCAGCAGCCCGTCGACAAACGCGAAATAATCGGCGCCGAACGCGCCTGCGGCAAACCACCAGACGATCAGGATCGACGCCAGCGTCATGCCGACGCCGGTGATCCGGTTCAGGATGGAGGTAATTGCGCCCAGCGGCAGGCGGTAGACTTGAAGATGGGGTGAAAGCGGGCGATTGCCCCGGTTCACATCGGCCATGGATGGCTCCTCTTTCGTGTGGCTTGGTCGCGTGCGACCCGGCTCTTGCCCCCGTGCATACCGAATTTCTCGCGAATGTCACGCGCCGCGCGTGCCCCGTGCGACAAAAACCCCGACGTTTCCGCTAAAATCCGGATGATTGCGACGGTTTGTGATCGCAGATGAAAGTCACGTGATCACAAAATTGTCGCTGTTGTGATCACGGGCACGATTCGCGTGCGGCGTTCAGCGCGGCATCAGCACCCAGTAATCGAAATCCAGCAGCACATCGCGATGGTACTTGCCCTCGGCCCCGCGCAGCACGAACGGGTCGCCCTTGGTGGCCACGGTGCGCAGCCGCAGCGCGCCCACGCCGGGTGTGGGTGTCTCGGCCCGGTCCAGCACTTCCGACCAGGCGCGGATCGTGTCGCCCGCGAAACAGGGGTTGGCGTGGCTGCCCGCGTTGATCGCGGCGATCATCTGGGCATTGGCAAGCCCGTTGAAGCTCAGCGCGCGCGCCACCGAGATCACGTGCCCGCCATAGGCCAGCAGCTTGCCATCCACCCGCTGCGTGCGGTCGAAATGCACTTTCGACGTGTTCTGCCATAGCCGCGTGGCCAGCATGTGCTCGGCCTCTTCCATGGTCATGCCGTCGACATGGTCGATCTGCTCGCCCACGGCATAATCGCCCCAACGGTGCGGCGCGCCCGCCAAGCCGCAATCGTAGCTGTCGAAGGTCAGCCCCTCGGGCACGACCAGATCGGCGGCATCCACCGCGCTCGCCAGCTCCGGCACGACGGTTTCGGGCGCGGGGGCGTCCAGGTCGCCCTTGCGCACCATCACCCAGCGCACATAGTCGATCACCACCGCGTCGCGCTGGTTCAGGCCGCGCGTGCGCACATAAACCACGCCGGATTTGCCGTTGGAATTCTGCTTCAGCCCGATCACCTCGGATGTCGCGCGCAACGTGTCGCCGGGATAAACGGGTGCCAGGAACCGCCCCTGCGCGTAGCCCAGGTTCGCCACCGCGTTCACGCTTATGTCGGGCACGGTCTTGCCGAACACGATATGGAACGCCATCAGGTCATCGACCGGGCTTGCGGGCAAGCCGCAATCGCGGGCGAATTCATCCGATGAATACAGCGCGCCGCGTGACGGGTAAAGCGCATGGTAAAGCGCCCGCTCGCCCCCGGAGACGGTGCGCGGCACCGCGTGCGCGATCACCTCGCCCACGCGATAATCCTCGAAAAACCGGCCCTTGCTGGTCTTGCTCATCGCCTTTTCCTTCATCTTGCCGGAAATACTCGCGGGGGAATCGGGGCCACCTGGCCCCGATGGGGGCGGCAGCCCCCTAATCAAAGATGTCCGAGCTTCAGCTCGGGCCGATAGGTTGTATCCACCTCTTTCACCACGGCCTGCGCACAGCGCATCACGCCCGTGGTCGGGTCATGGGCATAGGCGGGGCTGCCATGCAGCACCCAGCCCTTGGACAGCGCCTCTGTCACCTTGTGGCAAAAAGCCGATGTGTCCTCTGCGGTCAGCAAGCGATACGCCAGCATCACGCGCCGCCAAAGGGCCAAGGGCCAAGCCAGCCATGGATGATGCCCACCACCAGCGTCAGGAACACGGCGGATACCACGGCCACGCCCTCGCGCCAGATCGCGGCTTCAGGCGGGCGGGTCCAGTCGCGGTTCGCGCGGTTGATGACGATGACCGACACCACCGCCCAGGCCAGCAGGCCGCCGAACAGGATCACGCCCTGCACGCTGCCCACGACCAGCAAATGCGCCGTGGCCCATGCCTTGAAACCCGTCAATTGCGGATGGCGGATTTTCCGCGCCAGGTTGGTCTGCAGCCCCGACACCGCGAACATGTAGAACCCGATGAACACCAGCAGGTTGTTCAGATGCACCATCCAGACCGGTTCGAACCACAGCCAGATCGGGTCGGCCCAGCGATAGCCCAGCACCATCAGCAGAACCGAAAGCAGGATTGCCCCGGTCGCGGCCAGCCGCCCTTGGTCGCCCATGGCGGCGCGCTTTTCCGGGGCGAGGCGTTTGAACAGATGCGCCGCCCACCATAGCGCGACACCAAAGATTAGCACCAAAGTTCCCATGTGGCTTACTCCCTAACTGGCGAGGGCGTCTGCCCTTGCGAGGATTTGCTTCGCGGTGACTATGTGCAGATTCTCGACGATCTTTCCATCCAGAACCGCCACCCCTTCGCCACGGGCTGTGGCCTCGTCGAACGCCGCAATCTGGCGGCGCGCCGTGTCGATCTCGTCGGATGACGGCGCAAAGATCGTGTTGGCGATCTCCAGTTGCGACGGGTGGATCAGCGTCTTGCCGTCAAAGCCCATGTCGCGGCCCTGTTCGCATTCCGCGCGCAACCCGGCCCCATCGCGGAAGGCATTATACACCCCGTCCACCGCGACCAGCCCGCGCGCTTTCGCCGCCAGCAAACCCATCTGCAACGACGTGAACAGCGGCATCCGGTCGGCGCGGTAGCGCAGGCCCATATCCTTGGCAAGATCGTTCGTGCCCATGATGAACCCGGCCATGCGCGGGGCGCTGGCAATTTCCAGCGCGTTCAGAATGCCAAGGGGCGATTCCATCATCGCCCAGATGCGGGTGTCTGCGGTTTCGGGCCGCGCGTCCAGACGGCGCGCCAGATCCTCGATATGCGCGGCGCTATCGACCTTGGGCAGCAGGATCGCTTCGGGCCGTGCGCTGGCCACCACGTCCAGGTCATCCGCGCCCCATTCCGTGCCGAAATCGTTGATCCGCACCAGCTTGGCGCGCGGGCCATAATCCAGCTCTTGCAATGTGTCGGCCAGCAGGCGGCGGGCGCGCGGCTTTTCGTCGATGGCGACGGCATCTTCCAGGTCGAAGATGATCGCGTCGGTCGGCAGCGTGGTCGCCTTGTGCAAGGCGCGCTCTTTCGAGCCGGGAATATACAGAACGGACCGGAAGGGGCGCGTGTCCATGACCTTCTCCTTGCGTAACAATATTGCGCAGGTTCCAGCAGGTCTTGTCACAAATGGCAAGGATAAAATTGCTGCAACGCGGCATTTCGGTATGCTTTTGTGCGCAAACATCCTGCGCGCGCCGCGTTAACCGGGTTTTTGCGCCATGCGGGCAGTCTGTTCCGCGTGGGGTCATCACCAGCAGGAGCCACGCCATGCGCCTTTCCCTTGCCCTTTGCCTTGCCGTGTTCGCCAGCCACGCGCAGGCCCAGACCATGCCGTGTGCCCCGCGTGGGCAGGTGCTGGACATGCTGGCACAAGCCGAACAAACCCGCCGCGCGGTCGGTCATGCGGGCCGGGCGGTTATGGAAACCTTCGCCTCTGACACGGGGGCGTGGACCATCACCATCAGCCTGCCGGATGGCCGCATGTGCCTGCTGGCCAATGGGCAGGACTATGCCGCGCGGGATGAGCTTTTTCCCGCATCCGGCACCGCGCTATAGGCGGTTTTGATTGATCGGGTCGGGGCGCTTGGGCTATGGCTGGACATCTTCTGACAAGGCCCCGCCATGACCCATCTTCTGCACCGCTCCATCCATTCCGCCCCGCGCGTCGCGCGGTCCGCGCACGGCATTCGTTTCACCGATACAGAGGGGCGCGACTATATCGACGCATCCGGCGGCGCGGCAGTGTCCTGCCTTGGGCATGGCCACCCCGATGTGCTGGCGGCGCTGCATGACCAGTTGGACAAGCTGGCCTATGCCCATACCGGGTTTTTCACCACCGACGTGGCCGAAGAGCTGGCCGACCGTCTGGTCGCCGATGCGCCTGCCGGTCTGGACCATGTGTATCTGGTCTCGGGCGGGTCCGAAGCGGTGGAAGCGGCGCTGAAAATGGCGCGGCAGTATTTTACCGAAACGGGCCAGCCGCAGCGCCGCCACATCATCGCGCGGCGGCAAAGCTACCACGGCAACACGCTGGGCGCTTTGGCGGCGGGCGGCAATGAATGGCGCCGCGCGCAGTTCAAACCGCTGTTGATGGACGCGCATCACATCGCGCCCTGTTTCGCCTATCGTGAACAAATGGAGGGCGAGTCCGATGCCGATTACGCCACCCGCGCGGCGGGCGAGCTGGAAGAGAAAATTCTGGCGCTTGGCCCCGACACCGTCTGCGCCTTCATCGCCGAACCCGTGGTGGGCGCCACGGCGGGCGCGGTCCCGTCGGTGGGCGACTATTACAAGCAGATCCGCGCGATTTGCGACAAATACGGGGTGCTCCTGATACTGGACGAGGTGATGTGCGGCATGGGGCGCACCGGGTCGCTTTATGCCTGCGAACAGGATGGCGTGGTGCCGGACCTGCTGACCATCGCCAAGGGTTTGGGCGGCGGCTATCAGCCGGTGGGGGCGACGCTTTTGTCGGACCGCATCTATCAGGCGTTTTCCGACGGGTCCGGCTTTTTCCAGCACGGCCACACCTATATGGGCCACCCGATGGCGGCCGCGGCGGCGCTGGCGGTGCAAAAGGTCATCGCGCGCGACAATCTTCTAGGCAACGTGCAGGCCATGGGCGCGCATTTGCATGACCAGTTGCAAGCGGCGTTCGGCCAGCACCCGCATGTGGGCGATATTCGCGGGCGCGGGTTGTTTCAGGCGATCGAACTCGTCGCCGACCGCGACACGAAAGCACCCTTCGACCCCGCCCGCAAACTGCACGCCCGCATCAAGACCGAGGCGATGGCGCGCGGGTTGATGGTCTACCCGATGGGCGGCACGATCGACGGGGTGCAGGGCGACCACGTGTTGCTCGCCCCGCCGTTCATCGTGACACCTCAGGACGTGGACCAGATCGTCGGACGGCTGTCAGAGGCGGTGGACTCGGCACTCGCGGCCTAGAATTTCAGCGCGTGGTGCAGGATCGTCGGCACTACGAGTTCCTCTTCATCGACCAGATGACGGTCGAGAAACCGCTCGAACCCGTCCAACTGCGCCAGCATTGCCCCCGCGCTAGCGGTTTGGTCGGCATTCCGGTCCTGCAAAGCGCGCAGATGGGTGTTGGCGGCATCGGTCAGCGCGGCAAGCTGCGCATCCAGCGCGTGGTGGTCGGCGTCCAGCAGTTCGAACCCATGCGCCAGCCGTGCCTCTGCCTGTGCCAGAACCGGGAAGTAATGCGCGTCCTCTATGTGGTGGTGGCCGTGCAGCTCGTTAATCAGGAACCCGCCGATCCGCGCGGTCATCTGCCCGTGTTGGCGCGCATCGCGGCCCTTATCCAGAAAGCCGCGCGCGTCATCCTGCCATTGCGCCAAAGCCTTGCGGAACATCAGGTGCCGGTCCAGCCAGAACCGCGTCAGCCCGTCGAAATTGATGTGGCTCTCCCACATATCGCGCGGGTATTGGTCCAGCAAGATGCGCAGCGCGTCGGGCAGGCCGTCACGGTTGGCAAGGTCTGTCGGGGGCATGGGGTATCCTTTCGCAGCGTGGCAGGTAAGCCCCCGCGCCCCGGCTTCAACCCCGCCTGCGCCGCCGCCCTTCGCTGCCGCCGGTGTTGAAGCTGACCTGCGGCAGGGTCACGACCCGCGACAATTCGGGGAATGTCGCGGTGGCGTGGGGCAGGGCGTTGGCGGCGACGAAATGCTCCTGAAAGCGCGGCTCTATCGCGGTTTCGACCTTGTGAATACGGGTGACGGTGCGCTCGATCGCCGCGCGCTCGGTCTTGGAACACAGCGCCATGCGCGCGCCGGTGCCCGCGGCATTGCCTGCGCTTGTCACGCGGTCCAGCGGCGCGTCGGGGATCATGCCCAGCACCATCGCGTGTTTGGGGCTGATATGCGCACCGAACGCGCCCGCCAGCACAATGCGGTCCACCGTGTCGGTGCCGATTTCATCCATCAACAGCCGCGCGCCCGCGTAAAGCGCCGATTTCGCAAGCTGGATCGCGCGGATATCACCCTGTGTGACGGTTATGCGCGGCCCGCCCGTGGCGCTGGCATCGTGGATGACGTAAGAATGCGTGCGCCCCTCGGCCACGCTGCGCCACGTGCCGGTCTGCTCATACGACCCGATCAGGCCCGATGTGTCCACCAGACCGGCCATGCGCATTTCGGCCACGGCTTCGATAATGCCCGACCCGCAAATGCCGGTCACAGTGGCGTTGAAGTCCGGGTCATCCGACCACAGCTCCGACCCGATCACGCGAAAGCGCGGCTCCTTTGTGTCGGGGTCGATCTCGATGCGTTCGATCGCGCCGGGGGCCGCGCGCTGGCCCGAGGAAATCTGCGCCCCTTCAAACGCGGGGCCGGTGGGCGAGGAACAGGCCAGAACGCGGCGCGTGTCGCCCAGAAGGATTTCCGCGTTGGTGCCGACATCGACAATCAGGACCAGGTCATCCGACCGCTCGGGCGCTTCCGACAGCGCCACGGCGGCGGCATCCGCGCCCACATGCCCGGCGATGCAGGGCAAAAGGTAAGCGCGCGCGGCGGGGTTCAGCGCGGTCAGGTCCAACTCGGCCGCCCGCAGCGACAGCGCGCCGGAGGTGGCCAAGGCAAAGGGCGCCTGTCCCAGTTCCACCGGGTCCACGCCCAGCAGCAGGTGGTGCATGACCGGGTTGCACACGATCACCGCTTCCATGATCTGGCGCGCGTTGCAGCCCGCGTCCGAGGCCAACTCGCCCACCAAGGTATCAAGGCTTTCGCGCACCGCGCGGGTCATGTCCAGATCGCCGCCGGGGTTCATCATGGCGTAGCTGACGCGGCTCATCAGGTCTTCGCCAAAGCGGATCTGCGGGTTCATGATGCCGGATGACGCCACGACCTGCCCACCCTGCAAATCGCACAGATGCGCGGCGATGGTGGTAGAGCCCAGATCAATCGCCAAGCCGTAGAGCGTGCCCTCATACAGCCCCGGCCAGATGTCGAGCACCCGCGCCGCGCCGCCCGCATGGTCGGCAAACAGCGCGACCGTCACCTGCCAGTTGCCCGCGCGCAACGCGGGTTGAAGCTTGCGCAGCACGTCCAAGCCCATCGCGATTTCGGGAATGTCCCATTGCGCGCGCAGCGCCGCTTCCAGCCGTTCCAGGTCGCCCGAAGGCTCGTGCATGTCGGGTTCCGTGACCTCGACGAAGAACAGCCGCGTGGCCGGGTCCATCACCATGGCCCGCGTGCCCGCATCCTTGCGCACGACCTGCTTGTGAACCTGGCTTTCAGACGGCACGTCGATGACGACATCGCCCATGACCTGCGCCTGACAGCCAAGGCGGCGGCCCGGTTTCAGCCCGCGCTTGTCGTGGTAGCGTTGCTCGACCGCGTTCCAGCCCGACAGCGCATCGGGGGCGACCTGCACACCATGCTTGGAAAAATCACCATAGCCCGGCGTGATCTGGCACTTGGAACAGATACCGCGCCCGCCGCAGACCGAATCGAGGTCCACCCCCAACTGCCGCGCCGCCGTCAGAACCGGCGTGCCAACTGCAAAACGCCCC
>JAAAPG010000221.1 GCA_009908405.1 Alphaproteobacteria bacterium
GCGCCGCGTGCGGTACCGCTGGGATGAACAACGGCAGATGCCCAAATGCGGCCCATGCCACGGTCACGCGGACGTGACCCGGCGTTGCAGGACTATTGATTTCGTAAAACCTGTTCGCCTTGCTATGTAACAGTTTGCGCAGGCGCCGCGAATTGAGGATTGCACGACCTTGGATGACATGCAGGATCTGGAGCAATTGATGCGCGCAGCCAATCGCGGCGATACAGGCGCCTACCGGCGCGTTTTGACGGCAATCACGCCGTTGCTGCGCAAAGTGGTGCGTGCGCGGGGGGCTGGCCTGGGCCCGGACCAGTGCGAAGATGTGCTTCAGGACGTTCTGTTGGCCATCCACCGCAAGCGTCATACGTGGCGGGAAGACGCCCCGTTACGCCCATGGCTATACGCGATTGCACGGCACAAGGTCGTGGATGCGTTCCGGTCGCGCGGGGCGCGGGTCGACCTGTCGATCGACGACTTCGCCGAAGGCTTGCCCGCCGCCGAAGGCCCGGACCCGCTGGTCGCGCGCGACATGGAAACGGTTCTGAACGAACTGGAGCCGCGCCAGGCTGATATCGTCCGTGCGTTCGGGCTGAATGGCGAGACAACCGCCGAAACGGCCGCGCGGCTGAACATGTCAGAGGGCGCTGTCCGTGTTGCGTTGCACCGTGCGTTGAAATCCATCGCCCGTCTGCGTGAGAGGATGATCGAATGAAAACCGATAACCTGATCGAGGCGCTTGCCGCGGACACCTTGCCGCAAAGAAGTGTCGCGGCGCAGCTGGCACGGGCGATACCCGTGGCGCTGGCGCTGTCACTGGCGGCGGTCGTGGTGTTCTGGGGGCTGCGCTCCGACATATGGCAGGCGCTCGGGTCTTATGCAGTGTGGAAAACGGTGGGGCCGCTGGTCCTGGCGGCGCTGGCCGTGCCCATCGCGCTGGCGCTGGCGCATCCCGGAATGCGGCCCGCGCGGCGTTGGATCGGGCTTGGTGCCGCGATCGCCTTGGTCCTTGGCGTGTTCGTCATGGCCTTTGCCGGCGATGGCTGGGCCGGTCTGATCGCGGCATTGTCAACGCCAAGTGCAGCGGTGTGCCTGTTCTCGATCCCGGCGCTTGCGCTGCCGCTTTTGGCGGCGGGGCTGTGGGCCATGTCCTCTGGGGCGGCGTTGCGTCCGGGCCTGACCGGCGCGGTTGTCGGTTTGGTCGCCGGTGCATTGGCGGCATCGGCCTATTCGCTTTATTGCGACAAGGACATGGTGCTGTTTGTCGTGCCAGCCTACGCGGCCGGGATCGCTTCAGTCATGCTGGCAGGTGCTGTCCTTGGACCGCGTTTGCTGAAATGGTAGCCTCTGCGAGCCGGGGAAGGGGGCTGTCAGCCGCAAGCGTCTAAGCCCACCGATCTGGCGCAACGCATGCGGCAAGCCAATCGTTGCCAGAATGTCGCCAATCATGGCGGCATCCGCGATCAGCCCGCGCAATTTGCCCAGCTTGCGGCTTTTGCCGGGGCTTGCCACCTTGGGCCATGCCACGACGTGCAGTCTGGCCGCATCGCGCAGCCAGATATCGTTCATCATCACTTCCATTCCGAAGCGGGGCAACGCGTCCAGCCGGTCCGCGGGCGGTGCGATGGTCTTGCGCATGGCCCGCTCGCCCGACAGGTAATCCAGCCCAAGCCACCTCCACGGCAGGGGTGTATTGCCCCGCAGGCTGATCGTTGCGTCGGCCTGCCCCGTGATGACTGGCAGGATCAATGCCCGCAATGCGCTGGCGTCCAGCCCGATAAGGTCGCTGTCCAGAAACACCACGATGTCGCCCCGCATGGCGCGCAGCCCGGCGGCAACGGCGGCGGATTTTCCCCGGTTACACGGTTGCCGGATCAGGCGCAGGCCAGCGAAGCGCAGGACTTGTGCCACGGTATCATCCTCCGAGGCGTCATCGACGACGATGACCTCGTCGATCAGCGGATGCGCCGTGACAACCTCCAGAACCGCGCCAATGCGGGGGGCCTCGTTCCAGGCGGGCAGGATGCAACTGACCGTCATGACACGGGCCGGTTGCGGAACCACCAGAGCACCGCACCGGCCGCCAGCGCCGCCAATGCCAGCCATGTCCAGCGCCCCAGCCAAAGCTCTACAAGGCGCCAAGCGTCGCCCGCATACCAGCCAAGTGCCATCAAGCCCGCGGTTTTGGGCAAAGCGGCCAGCGCGTTCCAGCCCAGAAAAGGGGCGAGGGGCATACGTGCCATTCCCGCCGCCAGCAGCACCGGTGCGCCGATGGAATGGGTCAGCTTTGCCAGCATGAGCGTTTTGCCGCCATGACGTCCGAAATGCCGTGCAAGTTGCTGGGCGCGCGCAGGCCCGATGCCCAGCCAGCGCCGCCACGCGCGGGGCATTTGTGCCAATCCGCGCCGCCCCAGCGTGTAATGCAGGATATCCCCGGCAAGATCGCCCGCGAGCAAAACCGCCGCGACGGGCCAGAACGGCAACAGGCCTTCACGCGCAAGGGCGGTCGACAACACCGAAACGACCGGTCCCTCGATCACAGCCGCCGCCGCCACGACCCATAGGCCGTAATCCACGACAAGGGGTGTCAGTGCGTCAAGCTGGATCATGACGCGTCGTGTCCAGTCGGGTGCCGCGCCAGTCGAAACCGCGCCGCGCATAACCTGCGACCCACAGCGCTGGAAGCATCATGTCGCGCAGCACCATCGCCAGAACATCGCGCGGTCCATGCGGCCATCCGGCGTATCGGCACAGCGCCCATTCCGTGGCGAACCACATGATCGCGAGCCCCAATCCCCAGCCCGGATGGGCGAGCGCGCTGAGCAAAAGGGCCGGGGGCACCACGCCCAGCAGAATCTCGGTCGCGAACAGTCCCGCGAAACCGTCACGCCGGACCCGAGACCAGCGCAGTTGCCGCTCCCAGACCGCGCGAAAACTACGCACCCCGACGGGTTGTGAAAACATGTGTTGCGCCAGCCGCACCTTGGCACCGCGTTCGCGCACCAGCTTGGTAAAGGCAACGTCTTCGGCAAGATTGCGCCCCAAGGCAGGCAAACCGCCCGCCGCGTCCAGCCAGGATTTGCGCACCATCAGGGTCTTGCCCTGCGCGTAGCCCAGCCCGACGCTGTCGGCGGCGAGCTGCCAGCGGCCCTGGAAGCCGTTCAGAAACGCGCATTCCACGGCTCCCCACAGATTGGCCGGTCGTGTCCCCGCCGCAGGGCTGCTGACAAGCGCGCAGTCGTCATCCCAGACCGCGACCAGGCGGTGCAGGTAATCCGGCGGCAAAAGCAGGTTTGCATCCGCCATCACCACCATCTCGCCGGTGGCCGCGTCCCAGCCCTTTATCAGGTTGTTCAGCTTTGGATTGGCGGTGGCGCGATCCTCTGCGATCATCAGGCGGGCGCTTCGGTGCGGATTTCGGGCAATCATGCCCCGGATCGCATCGCAGGCCGGATCGTCGGGGCGGGCCGCGCAGAATATGATGTCGTGATGCGGCCAGTCCAAATGGAAGGTGCTTTCAAGCGTTTCGGCGTCGAAGGCATCGAGGCCATGAACCGGGCGCAACACCGTGACGCTTTGGTGATGTGTCGCAACAGGGCGCGCCATCCGGCGCATCCGCCAGATGACCAGCACTGCGCTTGCCAGATGCACCGTGCAAAGCAAGACCACACAGGCAGTTGCGAGAATTGTCATTCCAAACCCCACAGGCCGCTCACGACAGATACCTCACAGCCTGCCGCGATTCCCCTATGATCAAGGGCGCCACGTGGCTGCATGGGACGGGCAGGCATAAACAAGGTCTGCATCGGTTCTGTCCGGTCACCGGGATCGTCGCGTCATGCGGCATGCCGCTATACCAGCCCGTCTCATGCAAATGCTACGGTCGTATGACACGGCGGCTGAAACCAGTCCGATTTTCTTGTCCTGTGACAGTCGGGACGTGCCCTTGCGCGGTCAGAAATCCAGATCGGTGTAGTGCGGCGGCGGCTGGAAACCGGGGATCTGGTCGGCGAGCAAGGTGCGGAAGGCCGGGCGCGATTTGATCTTGGCATACCATTCATGCACGGTCGCCGAACGCTTCCAGTCCACATCGTTGATATAGTCCAACGCCGACAGATGCGCGGCGGCGGTGAAATCGGCCAGGGTCATCTCGTTGCCGGCAAGCCATCGGCGCTGGCCCAGCAGCCAATCCATGTAGTCGAGGTGAAATTTGATCCGGGTCGACCCGGCCTTGATGCGCGCCGAGTCCGGGTAGCCCTGCCCGCTGATCTTCTTGTTCACGCGCTCATAGACAAGGTTCGCGGTCACTTCGGAATGGAACTTGTCATCGAACCAGGCGCATAGACGGCGCATCTCGTAGCGCGCTTCGGGGGATTTCGGCACCAGCGGCGGCGACGGGATCAGCTCGTCGAGGTATTCGCAAATGGCCTGGCTTTCGGACAGATGCGTGCCGTTATAGCGCAGGATCGGCACCTTGCCCGCCGGGTTGCGGCGCATGAAATCCTGGCTGGGGGTCCAGTAGCGTTCCTCGACCAGTTCCACGTCCACGCGCTTTTCCCCAAGTGTCAGCCGGACCTTTCGGCAAAAGGGCGACAGGGGAACATGATACAAACGGGCCATGGGGCTGGGCTACCTTCGAAATCGGTCTGGATTGCCCTGTCATGCCTTGCGCGCGCGGCAAGTTCAACCACCCAGGCAATCGGCGCGCCCGTCGCGCGCGATTGTGGCCGCCCCGTCCATGATCTGCGCGGCGCGCCGTTGCACGAAATCGGACGGGTTGGCAGCATTGCGGGACTTGGGCGCAGGCAGCACAGCGGCCAGTCTTGCAGCTTGAACCGCGCTCAGCTCCGCCGCCGACGTTCCGAAATAGTGCCGCGCGGCGGCGCCCACCCCGAACACGCCTTCGTCGAATTCCGCGATGTTCAGGTAAATCTCGATAATCCGGGTTTTGGGCCATGCGGCTTCGACCAGCAGGGTCAGGCCGGATTCGAGCGCCTTGCGGGTCCAGTCGCGCCCATGCCACAAGAACACGTTCTTGACGGTTTGCTGGCTGATGGTCGACGCGCCGCGCGTCGCGCCCTGTTCGATCACTTGCCGGATGGCGGACATGTCGAATCCCCAGTGGCGACAGAAATTGGCATCCTCGGCGGCGACGGCCGCGCGCGCCATGACCGGGGCGATCTGGTCCAGCGGCACCCATGTCCGTTCGATCGCGCCAAGCCGGCGATATTCCTGCCACATGAACAATCCGCCGGGCGGGGCGACAAAGCGATACAGCAGCACCCAGCCGACAAACAGGACCAACACAAGCGCAACCGAGCGCAGCACCCAGCGCCGCAGCCAGCGCAGCGCATCCGCAATGCCCATGAAGGCCCGGTGCGGCGCACCGGTGCGGTAGGGGGGCTTTTTCGGGGCGGTTTTCTTGCGGGGCATGGGGGTTTAACACATGCCGCCACGGGTCTGGTCAAGAGCTTAGCTGTAGGCCAGTCCCAAAAGCACGACGCCAAGCGCGATGCGGTAAATGACATAAGGGGTAAAGCTGACCGAGCGCAGCAGTCGCATCATCAGCGCCAGCGCGGCGAGGGCGGCGACAAAGGCAATGAGCGCGGCTATGCCCGCGTCGCGGGCCAGCGCCCAATCGGCTTGCCCGACGACATCCAGCGACAACAGCGCGCCGGACGCCAGAATGGTCGGGATCGACATCAGCATCGACAGTTTGGCCGCGTCATGGCGCGCGTAGCCCAGGGCCCGCGCGCCGGTAATGACGATGCCGGACCGTGATGTACCGGGGATGAGCGCGACAACCTGCCACAGGCCAAGGATGACCGCGTGGCGCAAGGTCCAGCCGGGGGCGGTGCGGGTCTCTGCCCCGCGCTTGTCGGCGACATAGAGCACGATTCCGAACAGGATCATGGCCCAGCCAATCACGGCCACGCTGCGCATCAGGTCAATCCAGCCGGTCAGTTTCAGCAGCAGTCCCACGGCCATAACCGGGACCGTCGCCACGATCAGGCACAGCGCGAGGAACGCCTCGGCGCTGGCCAGTTGCCCGCGGGCAAGCTGCCCGGCCCCGCGCACGGCGCGCGCCAGATCGGCCCGGAAATACAGGCAGACCGCGACCAGCGTGCCGACATGCACCGCCACATCCAGCGCCAGCCCTTGGTCCTGCGTGCCCAGCAGCTTGGGCAACAGAATAAGATGGCCGGATGACGAGACCGGCAAGAACTCTGTCACGCCCTGCACAAGGGCCAGTATGGCAAGGTAAAACACTGTCATGGCTGACCTATACTCTGCGCCGGGGCGGGTGCCAAGTTTCAGAATGATGGGTTTTATGTCATAAATACTGACATAAAAATCCATATCCGTATTGAATTTTCTACGTCCGCATCAGAAAATTTTCCAAAAATGGCAGTATAGCTGACTTTTCATTTGGGCTCAGCCTTTGTAAAAGGCCCTTCCGAACCTTGGAGGACTGAAAATGGCCAAGCAACCGATGCTGCGTTTCGTATCTGTTAGCAAGGAAATGCCGGACAAGCGGCCACCCGATTTGCGGACCGAGGATTTCGGCGAGATTTACCGCGAATACGCGACCGAGAAAGCCGCCGAGCAGGCCGGGCGTTGCAGCCAGTGCGGCGTGCCCTATTGCCAGTCGCATTGCCCATTGCACAACAACATTCCCGATTGGTTGCGCCTGACCGCCGAAGGGCGCTTGCAGGAAGCCTACGAGCTTAGCCAGGCCACCAACACGTTCCCCGAGATTTGTGGCCGTATCTGCCCGCAAGACCGCCTGTGCGAAGGCAATTGCGTGATCGAACAGTCGGGCCACGGCACCGTCACCATCGGCGCGGTTGAAAAATATATCACCGACACGGCGTGGGAAGAAGGCTGGGTGCAGCCGATCGCGCCCGCCGCCGACCGCAGCGAATCGGTCGCCATCATCGGGTCCGGCCCCGGCGGTCTGGCGGCGGCGGATGTGCTGCGCCGCGCCGGTGTGCAAGTCACGGTCTATGATCGCTACGACCGCGCGGGCGGGCTGATGACCTACGGCATCCCCGGTTTCAAACTGGAAAAGCCCGTTGTCATGCGCCGGATCGAACAGCTTGAAAAAGCCGGTGTCGAATTCGTGCTGAACTGCAACGTGGGCGAAGATATCAGCTTCGACGCCATTCGCGGCAAGCATGACGCGGTGCTGATTGCAACGGGCGTCTACAAGGCCCGCGACCTGACCGTGCCGAATGCCAGCGCGCCCGGCGTTCTGCCCGCGCTGGATTTCCTGACGGCCAGCAACCGCAAGAGCTTTGGCGATGACGTGCCGGACTTCGACACCGGCGTGCTGGATGCCAAGGGCAAGCGCGTGGTCGTCATCGGCGGCGGCGACACCGCCATGGATTGCGTGCGCACGGCGGTGCGGCAGGGCGCGACTTCGGTCAAATGCCTGTATCGGCGCGACCGCGAAAACATGCCCGGCTCGCGCCGCGAAACCGCCAATGCCGAGGAAGAGGGCGTCGAATTCGTCTGGCTGACCGCGCCTTTGGGTTTTGTCACCGATGACGCGGGCGACTTGTCGGGTGTGCGCGTGCAGCAGATGCGCCTGGGCAAGCCCGACGCAAGCGGCCGCCGCACGCCAGAGGTGATCGAGGGGGCAGACTACACCGAAGACGCCGACATGGCGATCATGGCGCTTGGGTTCGAGCCGGAAGAGCTGCCCAAGCTGTTCGACCAGCCGGACCTTGCGGTCACGCGCTGGGGCACGATCAAGGCACGTTTCAACACCCATGAAACCGAAATGCCGGGCGTCTGGGCGGTGGGCGACATCGTGCGCGGGGCGTCGCTTGTGGTCTGGGCCATCCGCGACGGGCGCGAAGCTGCCGATTCGATCCTGACATATCTTTCGGCACCCGCAACGGTCGCTGCCGAATAAGCCCTCCGGGAAAGGAACACGACATGACGAAGTATGACGAAGCCTGGGCCGCCCGCGAGGACGCAAAGCGCGCCTACATGTCCGAGCACAGCCTGTATCGCGACGCCGACGAGCATTCGTCCTGCGGCGTCGGGCTTGTGGTGTCGCTGGACGGCAAGCCCGCGCGCAAGGTGGTGGAAAACGGGATCGAGGCGCTGAAAGCCATCTGGCACCGCGGCGCGGTCGATGCCGATGGCAAGACCGGCGATGGCGCGGGCATTCATGTGCAGATCCCGGTGGCGTTCTTTTACGACGCGATCCGCCGCACCGGCCACGAACCCGCGCATGACCAGCTTATGGCCGTGGGGCAGGTGTTCCTGCCGCGCACCGATTTCAACGCGCAGGAACGCTCGCGGACCATCGTGGAATCCGAAGTGCTGCGCATGGGCTACGCGATTTATGGCTGGCGCCATGTGCCCGTGAACGTGGCTTGCCTTGGGGAAAAGGCCAACGCGACGCGGCCCGAGATCGAGCAGATCCTGATCCGCAACACCAAGGGCACGGATGAGGAAACCTTCGAGCGCGAGTTGTATGTCATTCGCCGCCGCATTGAAAAAGCGGTCAGCGCCGCCGGGATTGCCGGGTTCTACATGTGTTCGCTGTCCTGCCGGTCGATCATCTACAAGGGCATGATGCTGGCCGAACAGGTGGCCGAGTTCTACCCCGACCTGGCCGATGAGCGGTTCGAAAGCGCCTTCGCGATCTATCACCAGCGCTATTCGACCAACACTTTCCCGCAATGGTGGCTGGCGCAGCCTTTCCGCATGCTGGCCCATAACGGCGAGATCAACACGCTGAAAGGCAATCTGAACTGGCTGAAAAGCCACGAGATCCGCATGGCCTCGGGGGCCTTCGGCGAGATGGCCGAGGACATCAAGCCCATTGTCGCCTCTGGCGCGTCGGATTCGGCGGCGCTGGATTCGGTGTTCGAGGTGCTCGTCCGCGCGGGCCGCAATGCGCCCATGGCGAAAACCATGCTGGTGCCCGAAGCGTGGTCCAAGACCGCGGTGGAAATGCCGCAAGCCTGGCGGGACATGTATTCCTACTGCAATTCGGTGATGGAGCCGTGGGACGGCCCCGCCGCCCTTGCCATGACCGACGGCCGCTGGGTCTGCGCCGGGCTGGACCGCAACGGCCTGCGCCCCATGCGCTACGTCGTGACCGGCGACAACACGCTGATCGCCGGGTCGGAAATCGGCATGGTCGTGGTCGATGAGTTGAACGTGCGCGAAAAAGGCGCGCTCGGGCCGGGCCAGATGATCGCGGTCGATATGGCCAGCGGCAAGCTGTATCACGATGTCGAACTGAAGGACAAACTGGCAGCCGGGCAGCCCTTCGGCGACTGGAACGCAAAGATTGTCGAGCTGAACGACAAGCTGCATGACGTGCCCGAAACCCGCGCGATGGACGGGGCCGATCTGCGTCGGCGTCAGGTGGCCGCTGGCTACTCGATCGAGGAAATCGAGCAGGTGCTGGCCCCCATGGCCGAGGACGGCAAGGAAATGATTGCCTCCATGGGCGACGACACGCCGTCCGCGGTGCTGTCCAAGGTCTACCGCCCGCTGTCGCATTTCTTCCGCCAGAACTTCAGCCAGGTGACGAACCCGGCCATCGACAGCCTGCGCGAATACCGCGTCATGAGCCTGAAAACCCGCTTCGGCAACCTGAAGAACGTGCTGGACGAGGAAAGCAGCCAGACCGAAATTCTGGTGCTGGAAAGCCCCTTCGTGGCCAATGGCGAATTCGCTGAAATGGTGCGCGAATTCGGCGACCGGGTGTCGTTCATCGATTGCAGCTTCCCGGCAGGCGGGGGTGCGGATGCCCTGCGCGCGGGGCTGGAACGCATCCGGGCCGAAGCGGAAGATGCCGTGCGTTCGGGCGCTGGACACCTGGTGCTGACGGATGAGCACCAGGGCGCCGACAAGGTCGCCATGCCCATGATCCTGGCCACCAGTGCCGTGCATAGCTGGCTGACGCGCAAGGGGCTGCGGACCTTCTGTTCCATCAACGTGCGGGCGGCGGAGTGCATCGACCCGCATTACTTCGCGGTG
>JAAAPG010000089.1 GCA_009908405.1 Alphaproteobacteria bacterium
GAGGGTGCATTTCTTCATCACCCTTGAAGCGCCATCCATCTCGCGCGCGCCGTAGGGGCAGGCCCAAGCGCATAACCCGCAGCCGATGCAGGCATCCTCGTTGACCAGCACGATCCCGTCCTCGACCCGCTTGTAGCTGGCCCCCGTGGGGCAGACCGTGACACAAGGCGCGTTGTCGCAATGCAGGCAGGATTTCGGGAAATGCACCACCATGGGCGGGGCTTGGTCGCGCGTCACCTCGAAGCTGTGGACGCGGTTGAGGAAGGTGCCTTCGGGCTCCGCGCCGTAGGCGTCCATGTCAGAGAGCGGCGCGCCGTAATTCTGCGTGTTCCAGCCCTTGCAGGAAATCACGCAGGCATGACAGCCGACGCAGGTGTCCAGGTCAATCACAAGGCCCAGCTTCTTCTGGGTGCTTTGGGGAAGTTGGGTCATGCGGGCTGTTCCGTTGTCATGGGCAGCATGGAGAGCGGCGCGCGTTGCTTGGAATCCCATGTCGCCACGAACCAGATGAACGACCCGAGCATCAGCGCGATGAAGGCGAAGATAAGCAGGAGAGTTCGGGTCATGCTGCGCCCTTGGTCAGTGTTGTGTCGTGCGTATTTGGGGCAAGATGAAGCTGCATGGGTTAGTGCTTTACCTGATGCGAAAAGTTGCGCGGCGCGGGCGGCACGGGGCTGTCTTGCTGGCCCGTGTCTGGAAAGGCGACGGTCTGGCCCGCCGGCGCTTTTTCAATCCGCACGCGCAGGTCATACCACGCGGCTTGCCCCGTGACCGGGTCGGAATTGGCCCAGCGCAGCCCGTCGCCCTTGGGCGGCAGCAACTCGTGGATAAGGTGATTCAGAAGCTGCGACTTGGTGGCCTCTGGCGCGGTATCCTCCAGTGCCCAGGCACCGCGCCGTTTGGCGATGGCGTTCCATGTCCAGACCGTGTGGTGGTTGAGCGCATCCATCCGCACAACGGGCAGGGTGATGCGGCCATGGGGGGAGGTCAGGATGGCCCAGTCGCCGGGTTGGAAGCCATGGGCTATCCAGATTTCGCCCGAGACATAGAGCGGCGTATGCCCGTGGATCTGGCGCAGCCATGCGTTCTGGCTGCCCCACGAATGGTAATGCGCCATGGGGCGTTGGGTCAGGGCGTGCAGGGGGTATTCATGCGGGTCGGTGGCCGCATCGGTAAAGGTGGGATACCAGATCGGCAACGGGTCCATCGTCTGGCGCAGGCGCGTGCGCAGATGATCGGGCGGCTGGCGGTGGCCATGCCCCTCTGCGGCCAATTGGAATTTGCGCAGCGGTTCGGAATAGAGGTTGAAGACATAAGGCTGCGGACTGTCATAGATACCGCGTTCGACGGCCCAATCCTGATAGGCGGTGTTCCATGGTTTGAAGAACTGCGCCTCTGCCGGGATATGGTCGATCCAGAAGCCGCCGTTTTCGATATAGCGCGCGATCTGGTCGGGGTTGGGCGCGCCGCGGCCTTTGCCGTCGCCATCGGCCCCGCGAAACCCGGCCAGCGGGCCGACACCGGGGCGGCGTTCGTGGTTGGTGATGTAATCGGCGTAATCCTTGAATTTCGGTGTGCCATCCTCGCGCACCATGCCGGGCAGGCCCAGCCGCGCGCCAAGGTCCAGCAGCGTGGTCTGGAAGGGGCGCACACCTTCATGTCCGGGGCGGTCGGGTTCGACCACGGGCCAGCGGATGGAATCGGCCAGCGCGTCAGCCTCGCAGATGGGCCGGTCGAGGAGCGAGATACAGTCGTGCCGTTCCAGGTAGGTCGTGTCGGGCAGGACCAGATCGGCATAGGCCACCATTTCAGAGCTATAGGCATCGGAATAGATGATGTTCGGGATTCTATAGCTGCCATCGTCGTTCTGGTCGGTCAGCATGTCCATGACGGCGCTGGTGTTCATGGACGAGTTCCACGCCATGTTCGCCATATACAAAAACAGCGTGTCGATTTCGTAAGGATCGCCCGCATGGGCGTTGCTGATGACCATGTGCATCATGCCATGGGCGGACAGGGGCGCGTCCCACGAAAACGCCTTGTCTATGCGTTTGGGCTGGCCCGCGTCATCCAGCAGCAAATGTTCCGGTCCCAGCGGGTAGCCCAGGTGCGGGCCGTCGAGTGGTTGCCCCGGCGCATGGCCCGCGTGGGGGCGGGGATGCGCCTCTGGCGGTTTGGGATAGGGCGGTTTGAAGCGAAAGCCGCCCGGTGTTTCGACCGACCCGATCAGGATTTGAAGCATATGCAGCGCGCGGGCGGTCTGGAACCCGTTGGAATGCGCCGAGATTCCGCGCATGGCGTGCATGGCCACGGGGCGACCGACCATCTTGTCGTGCTTGACCCCGCGAAAATCGGTCCAGGGCTGATCGATGGTGATTTCTTCGTCAAAGGCAACACGGGCGATTTCGGCGGCAATGGCGCGAATGCGGGCGGCGGGGATGCCGCACTGCTCTGCCACCTGTTCCGGCGCATAATCGGTCGCAAGATAGCGGTTGGCCAGATGGCGAAAGACGGGCAGATGCGTGACGCCGCCAACCTCCACCCCCGTGCCAAGGTCGGGGGAAATGTCGGGCGTATCCCACGGCACGGCCTGCCCCGTGCGGCGGTCGCGCACCATGGGTTTCCCGTTTTCGTCGCGCAGGAACAGCCCTTTTTCCGGCCCGTCCTGCGCGTTCACCAAGTAGGGCGCGTTCGTGTAGCGGATTAGGTAGCCAAGGTCGATCTTGCCCGCCCGCAGCAATTCATGCACCAGCGACAGGATGAAAAGGCCATCGGTGCCGGGGGTGATGCTGACCCAGTCATCGGCAATCGCGTTGTAGCCCGACCGGATCGGGTTCACGCCGATGACCCGCGCACCGCGTGCTTTCAGTTTGCCAAGGCCCATCTTGATGGGGTTGCTGTCATGGTCTTCGGCCACGCCGAACAGGATGAACAGCTTGGTGCGGTCCCAATCGGGCTGGCCGAACTCCCAGAACGCGCCGCCCATGGTGTAGATGCCCGCCGCCGCCATGTTGACGCTGCAAAACCCGCCATGCGCGGCCCAGTTGGGCGTGCCAAAGGCTTGTGCCCACCAGCCGGTGAAGCTTTGCGACTGGTCGCGACCGGTGAAGAACGCCAGCTTTTCCGGGGCAGTCTCGCGCAGCGGTTTCAGCCAATCGACAGCCGTTTGCAGCGCTTCGTCCCACGTGATTTCGCGAAACTTGCCCGACCCGCGCGGGCCGACACGCTTCAGCGGCGCGCGCAGCCGGGCGGGCGAGTTGTGCTGCATGATCCCGGCGCTGCCCTTGGCGCACAAAACACCCTTGTTCACCGGGTGGTCGCGGTTGCCGTCGATATAGGCGACCTTGCCGCCCTTCATGTGCACGTTGATCCCGCAGCGGCAGGCGCACATGTAGCAGGTGGTTTTGCGGACCTCGTCCGAGACCTGCGGCGACAGGTCCGGCTCTGGCTGGCTTGGCATACCCTGTCCCTCCCTTATCGCGTTCCGCGCGGGTGCCGAGGCGTGGAACGGTGTAATCGTTATCAGAGCAGAAACGGAACGGGGTTGTCCAGATGTATCAATCCGCGCCCTTGCCGCACGGCGCTACCGCGTGCATGTAAGGGCGCAAAAGGAGAGACCGGATGCCCTTCACGCTTGCCACATGGAATATCAACTCTGTCCGCCTGCGCGCGGGGCTGGTGCAAAAGCTGCTGCGCGAAGAAGCGCCCGATGTGCTGTGCCTGCAAGAGTGCAAATCCCCGGTCGAGAAGATCCCCTTCGATCAATTCGCGGACCTTGGTTACACCCATTGGGCGGCGCGGGGGCAGAAGGGGTATAACGGTGTGGCCATCCTGTCGCGGATACCGTTGCAGGATGCAGGCCACATAGACTGGTGCGGCAAGGGCGACGCGCGCCATGTGGCTGCCACGTTGGACAACGGCGTGACCATCCATAATTGCTACATTCCGGCAGGCGGCGACGTGCCCGACCGCGAAGTGAACGAGAAATTCGGCCACAAGCTGGATACGCTGACGGAAATGCGCGACCATTTCAGCGCCAACCGGCCCGAAAAATCCATCCTTGTGGGCGATCTGAACATCGCCCCGCGCGAAGATGACGTCTGGTCGCACAAGCAGCTTCTGAAGGTCGTCTCGCACACCCCCATAGAGGTGGAGCATCTGGGCAACGCGCAGGACGCGGGCGGTTGGGTCGATGTGACCCGCGCCGACATTCCCGAAGGCCAGCTGTATTCCTGGTGGTCCTACCGCGCGCGCGATTGGGACGCCGCCGACAAGGGGCGCAGGCTGGACCATGTCTGGGCCAGTGGCGATATTGCAGGGGCGGGCCACGGGTCGCGCGTGCTGCGCGATGCGCGTGGTTGGGAAAAACCATCCGACCACGCGCCGGTTTTTGCCAGTTTCGACCTGTAACCGCCCTTTCGTTTCGGGCCATGCACGCCCATATATACCGCAACGCGAATTTTTCGGACCAAGAGGACCAAGATGCTGGAATTTGGGCAAGGCGCCGCGGGCGCGGGCGAAGACGTCATCAAGGACACGACCGATCAGAATTTCATGGCTGACGTGATAGAGGCCAGCAAGGATGTACCGGTCATCGTCGATTTCTGGGCGCCGTGGTGCGGGCCGTGCAAAACCCTTGGCCCGGCGCTGGAAGCAGAGGTCAAGGCCGCCGGTGGCAAGGTCCGCATGGTCAAGGTCAACGTGGATGAAAACCAGGCCGTGGCCGGGCAGTTGCGGGTGCAGTCCATCCCGACCGTCTACGCCTTTTTCCAGGGCCAGCCGGTGGACGGGTTTCAAGGCGCACAGCAGCCGTCGCAACTGAAGGAATTCGTCGCCAAGCTGGCCGCGATGGGCGGCGATGACGGGCTTGGCGCGGCCTTGGAAGAGGCCGAGCAGATGCTGGAACAGGGCGCCGCCACGGATGCCGCGCAGGTCTTTGCGGCCGTGCTGTCGGAAGAACCCGAAAACGCCCGCGCGTTCGGTGGGCTTGCCCGCGCGCATATCGCGGCGGGCAACATGGACCAGGCCGAAGCGTTGATCGCCAACGCCCCCGCCGCCATAGCCAGCGCGCCCGAAGTGGACGCGGCGCGCGCCAAGCTGGCACTGGCGCAGCAGGCCGCGAGTGCTGGCCCGGTCGATGACCTGCGCGCGGCGGTCGCGGCCAATCCCGACGACCACCAGGCGCGTTTCGATCTGGCGCAAGCGCAATATGCCGCCGGACAGGTCGAAGACGCGATTGAAACGCTGTTGGAATTGTTCCGCCGCGACCGCGACTGGAACGACGGTGCCGCCAAGGCGCAGCTTTTCACGATCTTCGACGCGCTGAAGCCGAATGATCCGCTGGCGGCGAAGGGCCGTCGCAAGCTGTCGTCAATGATATTTGCCTGAGGGCCGGTTCGGGTTAGATTGCTTCGCATGACGCGGATCAAAGATTTTCCAGACCTCATGCCGGTCTTCCCCTTGCCGGGGGCGCTGCTTTTGCCGCGTGCCCGGTTGCCCCTGCACATCTTCGAGCCGCGCTACATCGCGATGCTGGAAGACTGCATGAAAACCCCGCACCGCCTGATCGGGATGGTGCAGCCGCGCAGCGCGCCGGACGGGGCGGATCGCTGGCACAGCATTGGCTGTGCCGGTCGTTTGACCGCGTTCTCGGAAACCGAGGATGGGCGCTACATGATTACCTTGACCGGCATCTCGCGTTTCCGGGTGCGCCAGGAGGTGGCCGGGTTCACGCCCTATCGCCGGGCAGAGGTTGAGTGGTCCGATTTTGCCCAAGACTGCGGCGCGGTCGAGCAGGATGGCGGATTTGACAGGGACGGGTTCTTTCCGCTTCTGGAACGGTTTTTCGCGCATCATGCACTGTCGACCGATTGGAGCAGCCTGAAAGAGGCCGATGACGAGATGCTGATAAATTCGCTTGCCATGCTGTGCCCGTTCGACCCGGATGAAAAACAGGCCTTGCTCGAAGCCCCGTCCCTGACGACACGACGCGAAACCTTGGTCACGCTCATGCAATTTGCCCTGCATGGCGGGGATGACGAGACGCTGCAATGAGCGATCCTGGGCGCGGTTGCGACCGCCACTTGCTGGAAGCACTGGTGTGCCCGGTTACGAAAGCGCAACTGCGTTACGACGCCGCCGCGCAAGAGCTTGTTTCAAGGCCCGCGCACCTGGCGTTTCCCATTCGCAACGGCATCCCGGTGATGCTGGTGGACGAAGCGCGCGAAATAGACTGAGTGTCAAGATATGATAAGGCCCTGACCGTTTCCGGCCAGGGCCTTATGAGTAGAAACCACGCGGCGTTGTTCAGGCGACGCGCTTGGAGATCGGGCGCCCGGTCATGACCCTTTGACCGACCCGAATGACGTTCATGCCGTTGCCCAACCGATCAATCTTCAGACCCTTGGTCCGAGCATGTTCTGTGATCCGGGTGGCTGCGAGCACGGTGTGTCCCTTGGTGTTGCGTTGAATTTAGCAAATCCGGGGCCAACGCCAATAGAGGAAACCCAGCTTCTGCCCAATTCGCGCCATTTTTAACAGTTATCCACGAATATTGTTTCAGAATTACAGCCAGTTCGCGGTTTGAATCTTGATTGGCGCGCATTTGCGAACGACCCGTCAGAGCCAATCGCGCAGAATGGGAATCAGTGGCAGGTCTGCGGCGGGCATGGGGTAGTCGCGCAGATGTGCAGGGCGCACCCATTTCAGCGCCTGCCCTTCGCGCGATCGCGGCTGCCCGCCCCATTTGCGGCAGGCGAATAGCGGCATCAGCAGGTGAAACTCATCATAGCCGTGGCTGGCGAATGTCAGGGGGGCAAGGCAGGAATCCCATGTTTCGATCCCCAATTCCTCGTGCAGCTCTCGGATCAGCGCGGCCTCTGGCGTCTCGCCCGGTTCGACCTTGCCGCCCGGAAACTCCCACAGCCCCGCCATGGACTTGCCTTCCGGGCGCTGGGCCAACAGCACGCGCCCGTCCAGGTCGATCAGCGCGACGGCAGAGACAAGCACCAGTTTCACGACCGATAATCCGCGTTGATCTCTATATACCGGTTGGTCAGGTCGCAGGTCCAGGCCTTTGCCGCGCCCACGCCCAAGCGCATGTCAACGCCGATCACCAGCTCCTGGTTTTGCATGTAGGCCGCGCCGATCTCTTCGGCGTAGCTGGGCGCGACCTGCCCCCGGTAGGCGACCAGATGCGGGCCGAAGCGGATGGACAGGCGGTCGCGGTCGGCCTCTGCCCCGGATTTGCCGATGGCCATGACGACGCGGCCCCAGTTCGGATCTTCGCCCGCAACGGCGGTTTTCACCAGCGGTGAATTGGCAATGGCCATGGCAACGCGGCGCGCATCGGCATCGGACCGCGCGCCGGTTACGGCGACCTCGACAAACTTTGTCGCGCCCTCGCCATCGCGCACGACCTGATGGGCAAGGTCCAGCATGACGCCGCGCAGCGCGTCGGCAAAGGTTCTCGCGTCATCGCTTGTGACCGCGTCGATCATCGGCGCATCGCTGGCCCCCGTCGCCGCGACCAGAAGCATGTCGGATGTCGAGGTGTCGCTGTCCACCGTGATGCAGTTGAAGCTGGCATCGGTGCCGCGCGACACGATGGATTGCAGCGCGGCTTGCGTGATCTTCGCGTCGGTGAAGATATAGACCAGCATCGTTGCCATGTCGGGGGCGATCATGCCCGACCCCTTGGCAATGCCCGCGATCTGCACTGGTTGTCCGCCGATGGTCACGGTCGCACCGGCCCCTTTGGGATAGGTGTCGGTGGTCATGATGGCGCGGGCGGCGTCGGGCAGGGCATCTTCGCGCAGCGCGCCGGACAGCCCGTCCAGCGTGGCGGTGATACGCTCATGCGGCAGCGCTTCGCCGATAACGCCCGTGGAGGCGGTAAAAACGCGGCTGGCGGGAAGGTCCAGCCGGTCGGAAACCGCCCCGGCAATCGCTTCCACGGATTGCCCGCCGACAGCGCCGGTAAAGGCGTTGGCATTGCCGGAATTGACAAGGATGGCCGCACCGTTGGGGCTGTCAACACCGAGTTTCGCCTGCGCATCCCGCACCGAGGCCGCGCGTGTGGCGGACCGGGTGAAGGTGCCCGCAACGACACTGCCCGGCGCAAGATGGGCCAGCATCACATCAGTCCGGCCTGCATATCGCACCCCGGCCATGGCGGTTGCAAACCGCGCACCGGCGATCACCGGCAGTTTCGGGAACGCCTTGGGCGCCAGCGGCGAAACCTTGGGCGCGGGGTCTGCCGTCCCGGCCTGTATTGCGGCGGCGGCGGCAAGCTGTGCTTTCAGCGCCTTGATCTTGGCTTTCAGCTTTTTCTTCTTGCCCATGGTTACCCCGTGAAAAACTTGCACGAAAAAACCGGCCCGCAAAGGGGCCGGCGGTCTAAGTCAAGCGTTACACGCTCTGCGCAACCGCGTCCAGAAACTACTCTTGTTGCGGTGTGTCCGTGGTTTCCGGCGTCGCGGGGGTAAAGGCATCAAGGTCGCGCGTGATCTCTGCGCCCTCGGTCACGCGGGCGATTTCCGCTTCAACCGCTTCGCGCTGGATCGTCTGCACCAGTTGCTCGCGGACCTCTTCCAGCTCGGGCGCGGTGGACATGCGCGTGTCGTTCAGGATGACAAGGTGCCAGCCGAACTGGGTCTGGAGCGGGCCTGCGATATCGCCCACCTCCATCGCGGTGACGGCCTGTTCGAATTCCGGCACCATCGCGCCCAGCCCGAACCAGCCCAGCGATCCGCCATTGGCCGCCGCGCCATCGGTGGAATTCTCGCGCGCCAATTCGGCGAACTCGGCGCCCTCGTCCAGTTGCGTGCGCAGCGCCTGCGCCTCTTCTTCCGTTTCCACGATGATATGCGACGCGTTGAATTCCGGTGTCGGCTCGCGCCCGTCGAATTCGGTGACGAAAGCGGTATAGGCATCGTTCACGGCCTCGTCCGTCACGGCCGCGTCCGCGATGCGGGTCAGCGCGGTATTGGCCATGAAATCACGACGACCGTTTTCCAGTGCGACCTCTTCCGCGGCGGTCAAGGTTCCGTCAACCGATTGCATCAGCGCGGTCTGGTCGATCAACTGGTTCGTCAGGGGTTCGAACAAAGAGTCCATCGGCATTTGCTGGAATTGCTCGGGTAGGCTGGTGCGGGCTTGCAGCACATGGCCCACCGTTATCTCGACCCCGTTGACGGTGGCGATGACGGTTTCAGGGCTGGTATCCTGTGCCGTGGCCGGACCTGCCAGGCCAAGCATCAGGGCGACGGCCGGCAACGCACGCGAAAAACTGGTCATATCGGGTTCTCCATCCTGCGCGGCAAGGCGCGCTTTGTTGACTATCTCGAGGGCGCCCATTACATCGCTGCCAGTGGCCTGCGATGTCCGGGGCCGTGCGGTTCACCTGCCCTTCTACGGAAGCCTGCGCGTGCCGACAACCCCGGCGCGTGGGCGACGGTAATGACGTTTTTGTCAAAGGTGCCTGTGCGCCGACATTGGAGAGAGCATGCTGGGTCTTGGGGCAGTATCAAGAAAGATCTTTGGCACGGCGAATGACCGGGTGGTCAAGGCGGTGCGCCCGTTGGTGGCCAAGATCAACGCGCTGGAGCCGGAATTCGAGGCGATGCCGGATGACGGCCTGATCGCCAAGACCGAAGAGCTGAAAGCGCGGGTCGCCGAAGGGGCGAGCTTGGACGATGTGCTGCCCGAAGCTTTCGCCAATTGTCGCGAAGGTGCCCGCCGCGCGTTGGGCCTGCGGGCGTTCGATGTGCAGTTGATCGGCGGCATTTTCCTGCACCAGGGCAATATTGCCGAAATGAAAACGGGCGAGGGCAAGACGCTTGTCGCCACGCTGCCCGCCTACCTGA
>JAAAPG010000139.1 GCA_009908405.1 Alphaproteobacteria bacterium
TCTATGTCCGCAACGATTTTCCGGGGCTGAACACGTTGGTCCCGATCCAGTTCTTCGGCATCTGCTTCGTGGCGCTTCTGCTGGCGCTATGGCTGAACGCGCGGCTGGTGGCGTCGCCCTTCGGGCTGGCCTTGAATGCCGCGCGTCAAGTGCCGGTGCGGGTGCAGACCGTGGGGCTGGACCCGACACGCCTGAAGCTGGTGGCCTTTGTCATTTCCGGCGCGATCACCGGGCTTGCCGGCGCGCTGTTCGCGGACCTCAACCGTTTTGTCAGCCCGTCGATGTTCTCGTGGCACCTGTCGGGGGAATTGATCGTGCTTATCATTCTTGGTGGTGTCGGTCGCCTGATGGGGCCTGTGATCGGCGCAATGATGTTCGTGGCACTGGAACATTTCCTCGGCGGGCTGACGACCCATTGGCATATCGCGCTGGGGGCGATCCTGCTGGGCGTGGTGCTGTTCGCGCGCGGCGGGGTGATCGGGCTGGTCTGCGGACCGAAGGGGCAATCATGAGCGATATCATCCTGGAAACCCGCAAGATCAGCAAATCCTTCGGCAGCCTGCGCGCCAGCGACGGCATATCCATCGACCTGCGCGCGGGCGAGATTCACGCCGTGATCGGCCCCAATGGCGCGGGCAAATCCACGCTTATTCACCAGATATGCGGCGGCTTGCGGCCGGATGCGGGGCAGGTGCTGCTGCAAGGGCAGGACGTGACCGGGCTGACCACCGCGGCGCGCGCGCGCCGCGGGCTGGGGCGCACGTTCCAGATTTCCGCGCTGGCCATGGAGGACAGCGTGCTGGAAAACACCATGCTGGGCGCGCTGGGGGCCAGCGGGCGGCCTTGGCGGTTCCTTGCGCCGGTCATGGGCCAGCGCACCCTACGCGAAAACGCCGAAGCTGCGCTGGAGCGCGTGGGCCTGACCGACAGCATGCACACGCGCACCGCCGCGCTCAGCCACGGGCAGCGCCGCCAGTTGGAGGTCGCGGTCGCGCTGACGCTCGACCCGCAAACCTTCGTGATGGACGAACCCATGGCGGGGCTTGGCGCGGAAGGGTCGAAAAACCTGACCGGCTTTCTGGACGGATTGCGCGACCAGGCCCCGATCCTGCTGGTGGAACACGATATGGACGCGGTCTTCGCGCTGGCCGACCGGATCAGCGTGCTGGTCTATGGGCGCATCATCGCCACGGGAACAGTGGAGGAAATTCGCCGTGATCCCACCGTGCGCGAAGCCTATCTGGGGGAAGAAGCATGACCCTGTTGCGCGTCGAGAACCTGACCGCCAGTTACGGCGCGTCCCAAGCCCTGTTCGGGGTGGATTTCACATTGGCAGAGGGCGAGGTTCTGGCCCTGATGGGCCGCAACGGCATGGGCAAGACCACGACGGTGAAAGCCATCTGCCGCATGATCCCATCGGCGGGCTTGCTGGAGTTTGCCGGTCGGGACTTGCACCTGTTGCCCAGTTTCCGCGCCGCGCGTCTGGGGCTTGGGCTGGTGCCCGAAGGGCGGCGCTGTTTCGCCAGCCTGACCGTGGCCGAGAACCTGACCGCCGCCGCGCGCCCCGGCCACTGGACCACCGCCCGCGTGACAGATTTCTTTCCCCGGTTGGGTGAGCGGATGGGCCAGACGGCGGCATCGCTGTCGGGGGGCGAGCAGCAGATGCTGGCCATTGGCCGCGCGCTGATGACCAATCCGCGGCTGCTGATCCTCGACGAAGCCACCGAAGGGCTGGCCCCGCTGATCCGCGCCGAGATCTGGGCCACGATCGCCGCGCTGAAACGCGACAGCGGCATGTCGATCCTTGTCATCGACAAGACCCTGTCGGAATTGGCGCAAGTGGCCGACAGCGCCGCCATCATCGCGCGGGGCAAGACGGTCTGGTCGGGTGCGATGGACGATCTGAGCGCCGATATTTCCGAACAATACGTGGGTGTCTGACAATGTATCAATTTCACCAGAAGGTGCTTTTCAAGCATTGCGACCCGGCAGGCATCGTGTTTTTTCCGCGCTACTACGAAATGGTCAACGACTGCGTCGAGGCGTTCTTCGCCGATGTGCTCGACTGGCCGTTCGAGGCGATGCACCAGACCGGCGCGGTGCCGACCCGCGCCATTGAGTCGGAATTCCTGACCCCCGCGCGGCATGGCGACGCGCTGGTGCTGGACCTGCGGATCACCGGGCTGGGGCGCACATCGTGCAGCTACAGCATCACCGCGCGCTGCGGTGACGAGACCCGGTTCACCCACCGCGCCACGTTGGTCAACGTGAGCGCAAATGGCCGCCCCGCCGCATGGCCCGCGCCTGTTGCTACAAAGCTGGAAGAAGTGAAAGACCCGACATGACCCACAACACCATCCAACCCGAAGGCTGGCTGCCCGCGAAGGGCTATGCCAATGGCATGCTGACCCGTGATGGCGTCTTGCATATTGGCGGGCAGATCGGCTGGGACGGCGATCAGCGTTTCGTGGCCGATGATTTCGTCGGCCAGATGCGGCAGGCGCTGGCCAATATCGTCGCGATTGTCGAGGCCGCGGGCGGGCAGGTGCAGGACATCACCCGCCTGACATGGTTCGTCACCGACAAGCGCGACTACCTGGCGCGTCAGGCCGAGGTGGGCCGCGCTTACCGCGACGTTATGGGCAAGCATTTCCCCGCCATGTCGATGGTTGTCGTCGCCGGCCTTGTCGAGGATGCGGCGCTGGTCGAGATAGAGGCCACGGCCCATATCGCCCCCAACTGAAAACCGCTAAAGCATGTCGCGCAAAATTGGTTCCCGGTTTTGCGCAAGTAGATGTGCGGTCATAAAAGGCTGGAGTGGGGCGCGTGAATGCAAATGAACGCGATGCACTCTGGACAAAGCCCGCGCGCACGGGCACTCTACGCTTGATGGTGTTCGGCCCCGGTGGGGTCGGCTGAAAAGGGAACATGGTGCGGGCTTGCCCCTAGTCCATGACTGCCCCCGCAACTGTAAGCGGCAAGCACCCCCGACATGACCACTGGCCACGCGCCGGGAAGGGTCGGGGAGGCGCAGAGCCGCAAGTCAGGAGACCTGCCATCACCGCCCTGTCGCATTCCGTGGCACGGGCGTTTGTTGGAACCGGGCGGGGTGCCTCGGGGGTCAGTTTTCGCCGCGCGCGCCCGACCCTCTTGGCAGATCGTCCCAATGCGCGGAGGGCGCTATGCTGCTGAACCACACGATCCTGCAACTTCGAACCACGGGGCTATCCCCGGAACGCGCCCGCGCGTTGGGCCATCTGGGCTATCTGCAATGGCTGGGCGGGCTGCCCGGTTTTGCCAGCTATCCGGCCGAGGCGATGCGCGCCTACACCGCCGCGCAACCCTACGTGAAAGACGCCCCGGCGCTGGCGGTGTTCTGCGACCTGTTGGTGGACAGCACCCGCAACCCGGCGCAAGCGCTGGACCTGATCTTGCCGCCAAAACAGCGACGTGGCGGGGCGAAGGGGCGCCGCGCGGTCATGTGACCTTACCATACATGAATTGATTTCATGTTCTGGGTGAAAATCATTCGGTTTTTTCCGGGTCCGGGCAGGGCTATATCCCGGCCGGACCCTCTGGAACGGAAGAACCGACCCGATGAAGGACATTGCCCTGCACGATAGCCCCGTGCTGCACGATCTGCGCGCCCTGGCCGCCGAACGCATCCTGGTGCTGGACGGGGCCATGGGCACGATGATCCAGACCCTTGGCTTGTCGGAAGCGGATTATTCCGGCGGTGGCCATATCCACGGCCCCGGCTGCCGCCACCACACCGACCACCCGCAACAGGGCAATAATGACCTGTTGGTGCTGACCAAGCCCGACGCGATCGAAGATATCCATTACCAATTCGCCATGGCGGGCGCCGATATTCTGGAAACCAACACGTTTTCGGGCACCACCATCGCGCAGGCCGACTATGGCTTGGAAGGCGCGATCCGTGATCTGAGCGTGGCGGGTGCGCAAGTCGCGCGCCGCGCCGCCGACCGTGCGCAGGCGACCGATGGCAAACGCCGCTTCATAGCCGGGGCCGTGGGGCCGACGAACCGAACCGCCAGCATCAGCCCGGATGTGAACGATCCCGGTTTCCGCGCCGTGACCTTCGACGAGTTGCGCCATGCCTATGGCCAGCAGATGGACGGGCTTGTGGAGGGTGGCGCCGATATCATCCTGATCGAAACCATCTTCGACACGCTCAACGCCAAGGCGGCTATTTTCGCGGCGTTCGAGGTGTTCCAGAAGATCGGCCAGCGCCTGCCGCTGATGATTTCGGGCACGATTACCGACGCGTCGGGCCGCACCCTGTCGGGCCAGACGCCGACCGCTTTCTGGCATTCGGTCGCCCATGCGCGGCCTTTCACCGTCGGGCTGAATTGCGCGCTTGGCGCAGACCTGATGCGCCCGCATCTGGCCGAAATCGCGGGCGTGGCGGATACATTCACCTGCGCTTACCCCAATGCGGGCCTGCCCAACGCCTTCGGCGGCTATGACGAGACGCCGGAGCAGACCGCCGGGTTCATCGAAGGTTTCGCGCGCGACGGCTTGCTGAACGTGGTCGGTGGCTGCTGCGGCACCACGCCCGACCACATCCGCGCCATTGCCGACGCCGTCGCCCCCCACGCGCCTAGAGTGGTGCCCGCATGACCCCGTATTTGCGACTTTCCGGTCTGGAACCCTTTGTCCTGACGCCCGACATTCCCTTCGTGAACGTGGGCGAGCGCACGAATGTCACCGGGTCCGCCAAGTTCCGCAAGCTGATCGTGAACCGCGATTACGACACCGCGCTGGATGTCGCGCGCGAGCAGGTCGAAAACGGCGCGCAGATTATCGACGTGAACATGGATGAAGGGCTGATCGACAGCAAAAAAGCGATGGTCGAATTCCTGAACCTTGTCGCGGCAGAGCCTGACATCGCCCGCGTTCCGATCATGATCGACAGCTCCAAGTGGGAGGTGATCGAGGCGGGCCTGCACTGCGTGCAGGGCAAATCGGTGGTCAATTCGATTTCCATGAAGGAAGGCGCGGACCAGTTCCGCGAACAGGCGCGGCTGTGTCTGGCTTATGGTGCGGCGGTCGTGGTCATGGCGTTCGACGAGCAGGGGCAGGCCGACACCTTCGCGCGCAAGACAGAGATTTGCGCGCGCGCTTACCGCATCCTGACCGACGACGTGGGCTTTCCCCCCGAGGATATCATCTTCGACCCCAACGTGTTCGCGGTCGCCACCGGCATCGAGGAACACGACAATTACGGCGTCGATTTCATCGAGGCCACGGCTTGGATTCGTAAAAACCTGCCGCACGCGCATGTCTCGGGCGGCGTGTCGAACCTGTCCTTTTCGTTCCGCGGCAATGACACGGTGCGCGAGGCGATGCACGCGGTGTTCCTGTATCACGCCATCCGCGCGGGTATGGATATGGGCATTGTCAACGCGGGCCAACTGGCCGTTTATGACCAGATCGACCCCGAATTGCGCGAGGCCTGCGAGGATGTGGTCCTGAACCGCAAGCCCAAGGCGGGCGGCTCGGGCACGGAAAACCTGCTGGAGCTTGCCGACCGCTTCAAGGGCGGCAAGCGCGAGGAACGCGTGCGCGATCTGGCGTGGCGCGATTGGCCCATCGACAAACGGCTGGAACACGCGCTGGTCAATGGCATCACCGAATTCATAGACGCCGATACCGAGGAAGCCCGCCTTGCCGCAACGCGCCCGCTTGACGTGATCGAAGGGCCGCTGATGGCGGGTATGAACGTGGTGGGCGACCTGTTCGGCGCGGGCAAGATGTTCTTGCCGCAGGTGGTCAAATCCGCCCGCGTGATGAAACAGGCCGTGGCCGTGCTGCTGCCCTATATGGAAGAAGAGAAACGCTTGAATGGCGGCGAGGGGCGGCAATCGGCAGGCAAGGTGCTGATGGCCACCGTCAAGGGCGACGTGCATGACATTGGCAAGAACATCGTCGGCGTCGTTCTGGCCTGCAACAATTTCGAGGTGATCGACCTGGGCGTGATGGTCCCGCCGCAAAAGATATTGCAAGTGGCGCGCGACGAACAGGTGGATGCGATTGGCCTCTCGGGTCTGATTACGCCGTCGCTTGATGAAATGGTGCATCTGGCGTCGGAAATGGAACGCGAGGGGATGGAGCTGCCGCTGCTGATTGGCGGGGCCACCACGTCGAAGGTGCACACGGCGGTGAAAATCGCGCCGCGCTATTCCGGCCCGGCGGTCTACGTGCTGGATGCCAGCCGCGCGGTGGGGGTGGTCAGCAACCTGTTGTCGCCTGCCAACAAGGCAGGTTTCGTGCAGGATATCCGCACCGAGTATGCCGAGGTGACCGCCCGCCACCAGCGCGCCGAGGCCGCCAAGGACCGCTTGCCACTGGCCAAGGCCCGCGCCAACCCGTTGCGGCTGGATTGGGACCGCTACACACCCACCGCGCCCAAGTTCACCGGCCCGCGCGTGATCGACGATTGGGACTTGGCCGAACTGGCCGCGTATATCGACTGGACGCCGTTCTTCCAGACATGGGAGATGAAGGGCGTTTACCCCAAGATCCTCGATGATCCGAAACAGGGCGACGCCGCGCGCGCGTTGTTTCAGGATGCGCAGGACATGCTGCAAAAGATCATCGCCGAGCGCTGGTTCACCCCCCGCGCCGTGGTCGGGTTCTGGCCTGCCAACGCGGTGGGCGACGATATCCGCCTGTTCACCGATGGCGCGCGCGACACCCAACTGGCCACGTTCCACACCCTGCGCCAACAGCATTCCAAGCGGGCCGGGCGGCCCAATCTGGCCCTGGCCGATTTCGTGGCGCCCGAAGGCACGCCCGACCATATCGGCGGTTTTGTCGTCACCGCGGGGCCGGAAGAAACGGACATCGCCGCGCGCTTCGACCGCGCGAATGACAATTACAGCGCGATCATGGTCAAGGCGCTGGCGGACCGCATGGCCGAAGCCATGGCCGAGGCGCTGCACGCGCGCGTGCGGCGCGAGTATTGGGGCTACGCGCCGGATGAGGCCTTTACCCCGGTCGAGCTGATCAAGGAACCTTACGGCGGCATTCGCCCCGCACCGGGTTATCCCGCCCAGCCCGACCACACGGAAAAACGCACGCTTTTCAAACTGCTGGATGCCGAAGCGGCGACCGGCGTCACCCTGACCGAAAGCATGGCGATGTGGCCGGGCTCGTCCGTCTCGGGCCTGTATATGGCCCACCCGGACAGTTATTACTTCGGCGTGGCGAAGGTGGAACGCGATCAGGTCGTCGATTACGCCGCCCGCAAGGGGATGACGCTGGAGGAGACCGAACGCTGGCTGGCCCCGGTTCTCAACTACGACCCGAACGCGCGGCAGGCGATGGCGGCGGAATAAACCCCGCGCCTGTCGCCATGCCGCGAACGGTCGGTGTCATGGCGGGCCGACCGGATACAAGGGAGCGGCGGAACTCGCCGCACCAGCAATTTCAACAAATCTGCCGAGCCGGTCTTGAAAACCCGGTGCCGACATTCCAGATATGTTAATGTGAATAACATTCACACTCGAATTGAAAACTTGGTTGAAAGGAAAACGCATGACCACGCTTACAGCACCGTCAAACTGGTTTCGCCGTGCGGAACTCTGGCTTGACGGTTTCGGAAAACCGGGATGGATCGCCGCGATGGTGCTTGGTTTCATCCTGTTCTGGCCGATCGGCCTTGCTCTGCTCGCTTACATGATCTGGGGGAAAAACATGTTCACATCGTCTTGCAAGACATCAAAGCGCCTGAATGGGGTCCATGCGTCCTCGGGCAATACCGCGTTTGACGCCTACAAGGCCGATACGCTGCGCCGCCTGGAGGACGAGCAGGCCGATTTCGACGCCTTTCTCGGGCGCCTGCGCGCGGCCAAGGACAAGGCGGAATTCGACGCCTTCATGTCTGAAAACCGCAAGCAACGCGATGCGGATGAACAGGACACGCGCAAGGACGCCTGATGCGCTGTGACGCGGGGTCTTGACGGCTGGCCGCCCCATGCCGGGGGCGGCTTGTTCATTGTGCCCCCACAGTCGCAACACACAAGATTTTGCGCCCTGATCCGGAATTCAGCATTGGCAGCCACGGCTATCGGCCTTAGGGTTTCGGCAACGAACACGGATCAAGGCGAAGAGCATGGCCCGATCCCAATTTGGGGCAAAAACGCAGTTTTCTCGACCGATCCGCCAGATCATGCTGATGCTCATTGTCATCTTGCTGGTCGCGCTTGGGTCATATGTCGCCTATCCCCGCGTTTCCGGCATCTTCCTGGCCAATGTCTGGCTTAATGGCTTGATTTTCCTGGTTTTTGTAATCGGGGTTCTGGCCACTTTCTGGCAGGTGATCCAGCTTGATCGGTCGGTGGTCTGGATCGAAGGCTTCGCCGCCGAACGCGCCGGACATGAGGCAACCGTGCCCCCGGCGCTGCTGACACCACTGGCGGCGCTGCTGCGCGGGCGGGGCAGGGGGGCGCAAATCGGCTCTGCTTCTGCTCAGTCCATCCTGGACTCGGTTGCGACCCGGCTGGATGAATTGCGCGACATCACGCGCTATATTATCAACCTTCTGATTTTCCTTGGCCTTTTGGGCACGTTTTACGGATTGGCAACCACGGTGCCCGCCGTGGTCGAAACCATCCGCTCGCTTGCCCCGGATGAAAACCAATCCGGGATCGACGTGTTCTCGAACCTCATGTCGGGGCTGGAAGCGCAGTTGGGCGGCATGGGCACGGCGTTTTCCTCGTCGCTTCTGGGCTTGGCCGGGTCGCTTGTCGTGGGCCTGTTGGAACTGTTCGCAGGGCACGGGCAGAACCGGTTCTACCGCCAGTTGGAAGAATGGCTGTCCTCGATCACGCGGCTTGGGTTCGCCGGGGGCGATGTCGAGCAGGGTCAGGAACTGGGCGCAATCGTGCAAGTGCTCGACTCCATGGCCGAGCAGATGGAAGCGATGCGCCGCCAACAGATCCAGGCCGACACCGAGCGTGGCCAGCTTGATCAGGCGCTTGGGCTGCTGGTCGAGGCGATCGACCGGCTGGCCGCCAGCAACATGGGCGACACCGACAGCGCGCTGGAGCGGATCGCGGCGGGGCAGGAAAAGATCCTTGCCTATTACCAACAGGATGACGCGCAAGGTGGCCCGCATTCCGATGCCGAGATCCGCTTGCGCCTGCGCAATATCGACAGCCAGCTTCTGCGCATCGCCGAGGAGTTGTCGGCCGGACGGCTGGAAACCACGGCTGATCTGCGGTCTGACCTGTCGACGCTGACCCTGGCGGTACGGCAATTGTCGCGGGGCGGCGCATTCGGAGCGGCGCGCAAGGACGGAGGCTGACCATGGCGCTGTCGCGCAGGGGCTCCCAACGCGATGTCAGCGGCGCGATCTGGCCGGGCTTCGTCGATGCGATGACCGCGCTTTTGCTGGTGCTGATGTTCGTGTTGTCGATCTTCATGATCGTGCAATTCGTGTTGCGGGACACGATCAACACGCAAGGCACCGAGTTGGAAGGGCTGAATGCCGAAGTCGCGCAACTGGCCCGGGCGCTTGGCTTGTCGCGCGACCGTGTCAGCACGCTTGAAGGCGAGGTGGCCGGGTTGCAAGACGATGTCGGCGCAGCGCGGGCACAGATCGCGTCGCAGCTTGCGGTCATCGCGGGGCTGAACCGTGACCTTGCCGCGCGTGACACGGCCTTGGCAGACGCGCAGGCCCGGATCACCGATTTCGAGGACCAGGTCGCGGCATTGATCGGTGAGCGTGACACGGCGCTGGCCGAAAGCGCGGCATTGACCGCCGACCTGGCAGAGCTGGACG
>JAAAPG010000172.1 GCA_009908405.1 Alphaproteobacteria bacterium
GACCTGTTGGCAGGCTTGGAGGGCGCGACATGACGCTGAAACTTGGCGTGCCGTCCAAGGGTCGTTTGATGGACCAGACTTTCGACTGGTTCGCGGCGCGCGGACTGACCCTGTCGCGCACCGGGTCCGCGCGCGAATACGCGGGCGCGGTCGATGGCGTGGACGGGGTCGAACTGGTGCTTTTGTCGGCCAGCGAGATCCCGCGCGAACTGGCGGCGGGGCGCATCCACCTGGGCGTCACCGGGTCCGACCTTGTGCGCGAGACGCTGCCGGATTGGGCCGCGTCGGTCACGGAACTGGCCCCGATGGGGTTTGGCCATGCCGACCTGATCCTGGCCGTGCCGGTGACATGGGTCGATGTCGAGACGTTGGACGACCTGGACGCGGCGGCGGCGGCGTTCCGCGCGCGCCACGGGTTCCGGCTGCGCATTGCCACGAAATATCACCGGCTGGTGCGCGAGCATCTGCGCGCGCATGGCGTGGCCGATTACCAACTGGTCGACAGCCAGGGCGCGACCGAGGGCACGATCCGCAACATGACCGCCGAGGCCGTGGCCGATATCACCTCTACCGGCGAGACCTTGCGCGCCAATCACCTGAAAATCCTGCATGGGCCGCCGATCCATTGCTCTCAGGCCACGCTTTTCGCCGCCAATTCGGCATCATGGGACGGGTGTTCCACGGCGATGGGCTTGCTTTCGCGGCGTCTTGGCGTGATCTTGTCCCCAGGGCAGTTCGCCTGATCGCAAAACGCGCATCGGCGGGCTGTAACAGAGGCGAGGTTGTAAGTGGTATTGGACAGTTATACGGTTTTGCCAAAGCGCGCGCGGGCTGCGCCATTGCCGAGTGGCAGTCGAAACATGAACCCCCCTGATATTGGTTTCTGGACGTTGGTGGCAGAAGATTTGCGCACCCATCGCGGCGACTGGCTGGCGCAGGGCTTTTGGTGCCTGTTCTGGCACCGATTTGGCAATTGGCGCATGTCGGTGCGCTTCAAGCCCGCGCGCGTGGTCCTGACGGCGATTTACCGTGTCATGTTCCGGCTATGCCAATGGATGGGCGGAATCGAACTGCCCTACACGGTGCAAGTGGGGCGCCGCGTCCGGCTGGAGCATTTCGGCGGGATGATCCTTGTCGCGCGGTCCATCGGCAACGACGTGGTGATGCGCCAGAACACGACCCTTGGCATTCCGCGCGATGACGACATTGCCGCCCGGCCCGTGCTGGAAGACCATGTCGATATCGGCGCGGGCACGGTCATTCTGGGCGATATTGTCATCGGGCGCGGGGCCATTATCGGGGCCAATGCGGTTGTCACGAAGGATGTACCGCCCGGCGCGGTCATGCTGGGCGTGCCCGCGCGCTGCGTGCGGATGCGCGACCCGGCAGAGATCGGGGCGGCGTAATGGCTAGGGCGGCGCAGTCGTTCCGGCGGCAGGTGTTCTACATCCCTGGCTATGACCCGTTCCCGCCGCGCCGTTATCGCGAGCTGTATCGCACCGAAGGCGCTGCACAATCCGAGATATCCGGCTACAAGCTGCGCCAGCGCCCCTACAAGGGCGACGGCCCTTATGGGTGGGTGGTCACCGCGCAGATGACGGGTGCAGAGGCTGAAAGCCGTATCCAGATCCTTGAATGGTCCGATATCGTGCGCAGCTCCATGGCGGCAGGCATCTGGGCGACCTATGCATTGTTGCTGCGCACGGCATGGGTCTACCTGTCCACCGGGGCGCTGTTGCGGTTGTTCCGGCTGCGGGCTGGTCCGGGGATCGCGGCGATGTATCCGGTGGTCATGCTGCTGGGGCAGCTTCTGGTTGCGCTGTTGGCCGCTTTGGCGCTGGGCTGGGCGCTTGGCCTGTTCCTGCCCGGATGGCTGGGCTACCTGCTGGGCTTGGGCGTGGTTTGGCCGGTGCTGGAAGGGTTCCGGCGGATCGACGGCAAATTCTTCGTGCATTACCTGCTCTTGGATTTCGCCTTTACCGCCAAGCACAAGGGCCGCAACCCGCCCGAACTGGAAGCGCGGCTGAATGAGTTCGCCGCCCTGATTGCCGCCGCCCTGGCCGATCCGGCGTTGGACGAGGTTCTGGTCGTCGGCCATTCCTCTGGCGTTCACTTGGGCGTGTCGGTGCTGGCGCGGGTGGTGGCGGGCGACGTGCCGCCGGGCAAGCTGGCGTTCCTGTCGCTGGGCCATGCGGTGCCGATGCAATCCTACCTGCCCGATGCGCAAGGTTTGCGCGCGGATCTGGCCACGCTGTCGCAATCGGACAAGCTGTTCTGGCTGGATGTGACCGCGCCGGGCGATGGCTGCTGCTACGCGCTCTGCGACCCGGTGGCGTGCTCTGGCGCGGGCAGTGCGGGGCAGACATGGCCGCTGATGATCTCTGCGGCCTTCACCCAAAGCCTGCGCCCCGAAACCTACCGCAAATACAAACGCCGCTATTTCCGGCTGCATTTTCAATACCTCTGCGCGTTCGATGCGCCGAAGGATTACGATTATTTCCAGATCACGGCGGGGCCGGTTTCCTTGGCCGAGCGGTTCCGGGACCGCAAGCCATCGGCCAGCGTGTCGCGCGCTTGCTACTTGCCGGGGGCGGTGTGACCCGCCCGCCCATGCCCGACCACCGCCCCGACCGCGTGGCGCTGTGGCGGCATCTGCGCCTGTTCCGGCGCGATATCCTGTCGGCGCAGCCCGCGAAACTGTATCGCGCCAAGATGGCAGAGTTTCGGCTGCCTTTCCTGCAATCGGTCATGGTCAACACGCCCGATCTGGTGCGGCTGGTGCTGCAAGAGCGGGCGGGCGATTTTCCGAAATCGGGGCGCGTGCGCGAAGGCTTGCGTCCGCTTCTGGGCAATTCGGTGTTCGTGACCAACGGCGCGACATGGGCACGCCAGCGCCGCATGATCGACCCGGCCTTTGAAGGCGGGCGGCTGCGCGACAGCTTCCCGGCCATGTGGGACGCGACCGAAAGCATGGCCGTGCGCCTGACCCAAGGCCCGCAAGAGGTCGAGGCGATCACCAGCCACGCCGCCGCCGATGTCATCTTTCGCACGCTGTTTTCCGTGCCGATCGAGGATGCCGCGGCGGCAGAGGTCTACCAGAGCTTTCGCGCCCACCAGCGCGCCGCGCCCATCCTGAACCTTGCCGCCGTCATCCCCTTGCCGCGCTGGGTGCCGCGCCCCATGCCGCGCGCGGCGCGTGTGACCGCCCGGCGCATTCGCGCGCTGATAACCGGCATGACCGAAGCGCGCGCGGCGGCGATTGGCGCGGGCACCGCGCCCGATGATCTGGCCACCAAGATCATGACCACCCGCGACCCCGAAACGGGGGCAGTGTTCGAGACAAGTGAAATGGTCGACCAAGTGGCGATCTTCTTTCTGGCGGGGCATGAAACCAGCGCCTCGGCGCTGGCATGGGCGCTGTATCTGGTGGCCACGCACCCCGAATGGCAGGCCGAACTGGCGCGCGAGGCGCAGGCGCTGCGCCCCCATATCGGCGGCCCGGCCCCCGATTTCGGCATTCTGCGCCAGTTCCCGCGTATCCGCGACACGGTCCGAGAGGCGCTGCGCCTGTATCCCCCCGTGCCGATGATGGTGCGCGAGGCGGCCAATCCGGAAACCTTCCGCAACCGACCCGTCGCCCCCGGCGCACAGGTCATCGTCAGCCCGTGGCATATGGGCCGCAACGCGCATATCTGGCCCGAGCCGCACGACTTTCGCCCCGAGCGCTGGGCACAGGACAGCACCCGCGCGCAGGCCCGCGACGGGTATATCCCGTTTTCCGCCGGCCCGCGCGTGTGCCCCGGCGCGGGCTTCGCCATGGCCGAAGCGGTGTTGATCCTTGCGCGCATCCTGGCCGATTGGGAGCTGCGCGCCGACTCCGCCCGCGTGCCGGTGCCGCAAGCGCATATGACCGTGCGCGCGCGCGATGGCATCTGGCTGGATCTGCGACCGCGCAATTAACATTCACATTCCTGAATTGAAATACCTGCGCAGACGCGGTATACCGCGCCCCACGCATCCCATTACCGGAGGGGCGGATGGACCTGATCCAGCACTGGGACAAAGCCTATACCGCGCGGGCAGAAGACGCCCTGACATGGTTCGAAGAGACCCCCGCGCAATCGCTGCGCTTCGTGCGCCAGCATTTGCCCAAGGGCGGTGCCTTGGTCGATGTGGGGGGCGGCGCGTCGCGGCTGATTGACCATGTGTTGGCCAACGGCGCCGGTGCACTGACGGTTCTGGACCTGTCGGCCCAAGCCTTGCAGATCATGCGGGACCGTCTGGGCGATGCGCCCGTGACGCTGGTGCAAGCGAACGTGTGCGATTGGGCCCCCGACCGCGCCTATGACCTGTGGCATGACCGGGCGGTGTTCCATTTCCTGACCGACCCAGCCGACCAGGCGCGCTACCTTGCCACGCTGGCCCGCGCCTTGCGCCCCGGTGGCGTGGCCATCATCGCCACCTTCGACCTGACCGGGCCGGAGATGTGTTCGAACTTGCCGGTGCAGCGATATTCGCCCGAAACGCTGGCCGCGCGCGTGGCAAAGCTTGCGCCGGGTCTGCTGACCCCGCTTGATGCCGAGCGCCACACGCATCGCACGCCCAAGGGCAACATGCAGGATTTCCAATTTTCCGTGTTCCGCGAATCGGCAGACATGGGCTGACTGGCCGCGACACGCGGCGCATCCTTGAGTAGGAGAGCCATATGACCACCATGATCCGTGCCAGCCTGCTGGCCTGTGCCTTTCCCTTGGCGGCCCACGCCGATGTGTTGGACATCCAGCCCGTGACGGAAAATGTCTGGGCCATTGTCGGCCCGCTGGAACAGCGCAACCCCGAAAACCTTGGCAACAATGCCACCTTCGGACTGGTCGTGACGGATGCGGGCGCGGTGCTGATGGACCCCGGCGGGTCTTGGCGGGGGGCGGAAATGCTGCACGCCACCATCCGCCGCATCACCGACGCGCCGGTGACGCATGTCATCAACACCGGCGGGCAGGACCATCGCTGGCTGGGGAATGGCTACTGGCAGGCGCAAGGCGCGACCGTGATCGCGTCGGACGCCGCCGTGGCCGACCAAAAGGCGCGCGGGTCCATGCAGATGACCGGGCTGTCGCAGCTAATTGGTGACGGGCTGGCGGGCACCGAGCCCAGCCATGCCGATGTGACCTTCGAAGCCGACTACACGCTGGAGCATGGCGGCATGACCTTCCAGATCATGCACCGGGGCCAAGCGCATACGCCGGGCGACAGTTTCGTCTGGCTGGACAGCGCCGACACCATGTTCACCGGCGATATCGTCTATGTTGACCGCATCCTGGGCAATGGCAGCCAATCCAACGCCAAAAGCTGGATCGACGCGTTCGAGGCCATGGCGGCGTTCGACCCCACGCATATCGTGCCCGGCCATGGCCCGGCCACCGACATGGCCACCGCGCGGGCCGATACTTATGACTACCTTGTCAACCTGCGCAACCGGATCGGTGCGTTGCTGGACGAGGGCGGCAGCATACTCGAGGCGCCGGGCATCGACCAATCGGCATGGGCGCGGCTGGTAGAGTTCGACAGCCTGGCCGGGCGCAATGCGCAAGCGACCTATGAACAGATGGAATGGGAATAGGCTCGCGCGCCCCGCGCCGTCAAATAAGCGTTGACCCGTGTCACCGCGCGATTGCGCGCGGTGGACCGCGTGATACACTCCGGGGCGTGCAACTCGGGGGGTTATCATGCGCAACATGGTTTTGGCGGTCTTGTTCACCCTGCTCGCGGCCCCGCTGAAAGCAGAGAATATCGCCCTCGTCATAGATGGTGGTGCGTATCGCAACCTGCCTGCCGTGTCCGATGACGGCCAAAAGCTTGACCAGGCCCTTGGCATGCTGGCGCGGTGGGGGTTCGCGACGGTCGTGGCGCGCGACCAACCGCTGGGCGATCTGCGGGCAGAGCTGGCCGCCATCGAAGCGCAGATGGCCGAAGGGGATATTGCCCGGCTGGTGATTGTCGCCTCGGGTTGGTTTGCCGCGTCCCAAAGCGGGGTATGGTTGCTGGCCAACGACGCGGACCCGCCAAGCCTGGCCACCGTGGATGGGGCGGGCCTGCGGCTTGACACGATCATGGAAATCGCCGCCTCTGTCGGAGAGGCTGCGCATATCTGGTTGATCGATACGCCCGGCCGCCCTCTGGCCGACACTCTTGGCACGGGGCTGACCGCGGGCCTGCCGGACCGTCTGGCCGTGCCCCGCAACGTGGCCGTGATCCGGGGCAACACCCGCGCGGTGCTGGCCGGGTTGGACGCTGTCCTGACGCCGGGCACCACCTTGTCCGAAACGCTGGCAAGCACGAGCGGGCTGCGCGCCGATGGTACCGTGCCAAGATTGGTGCCGTTCCTGCCTGCGGGCTTCGCGCCCGTGGCGCAGGCCGACCGCGACGCTTGGCAAGTTGCCGAAACCGAGGATACGGAGGACGCGTATCGCACCTACCTGGGACAGTATCCCAACGGGTTGAACGCGCAGGAAGCGCGCCAACGCATCGAAGCATTGCGCAATTCGCCCGAACGGATCGAACAGGATCTGGCGCTCGGCCGCGATGAGCGCCGCGCCATTCAGCGCGACCTGACCACGCTGGGCTTCAACACGCGTGGCATTGACGGGCTGTTCGGGCCGGGCACGCGTGGCGCGATTGCCGGTTGGCAGGCGCAGGCCGATTTCGACCAGACAGGCTACCTGACCCGTGAACAGGTGTTCGAGCTTGCCGGGCAGGCCGCCCGCCGCAGCGCCGAGATAGAGGCCGAGGAGCGCGAACGCCGCCTTGCCGTTGAACGCGCCGATCGCGACTACTGGGACAGCACCGGCGCAGGCCGCGATGAGCCGGGGCTGCGCGCCTATCTGGACCGGTATCCTGACGGCATATTCGCCGCGCTGGCCCGTGAACGTCTGGCCGCGATAGAGGCCGAGGCCCGTGCGCAGGCCGACCGCGATGCCTGGGCGCGGGCGCAATCCGCCGATACCTTGCGCAGCTATCGCCGCTATCTGCGCCAATTCCCGGATGGTGAATTCGCGACCTTGGCCCGTCGGCGCGTCAATGCTTTGTCGCCCGAGCCAGCGCCGCCCGCATCCGGCGCGGCAGAAGCCGAGGAAGCGCGTCTGAACCTGCCCTTGCCCGTGCGGCTTGTGGTCGAACGACGCCTTGACCAACTTGGGTTGGATCCCGGCGCGGTTGATGGCAATTTCGACGAGGACAGCCGCCGCGCCATATCGGCCGCGCAAGAGCGTTTCGACCTGCCCGTGACAGGCTATCTCAGCCAACCGCTGCTGGATGCGATGCTTGCCGACGTGTTGGAGGGTGTTTTCCGCTAGGCTTGTCTTGGGCGCTTGTTTTGGGCGCTTGTCTTGGCTGCTTGGCTGGGGTAGCGCAGGTGCGTTGACAGTCAAAACCAAGCCCCGGAGCGCCCATGCCCGATGACCGCCTGATCGTTGCCCTTGATGTGCCCAATGCCGTTGCCGGGCTGGACATGGCCGCGCGCTTGGGCGACGCGGTTTCGTTTTACAAGATCGGGCTGGGTATGCTGACCGGCGGCGGATTGGCGCTGGCCAATGAATTGAAACAGGAACATGGCAAACGCATCTTCCTGGACATGAAATTCTTCGACATCCCGGCCACGGTCGAAAACGCGGTGCGCGGGATCGCGGCGTATGAGCTTGATTTCCTGACCGTGCATGGCGACCCGTCGGTGGTCGCCGCCGCGCGGGCAGGGGCCGAGGGGACGGGGCTGAAAATCCTCGCGGTCACGGTGCTGACCTCGTCGGACCGCGCCGACCTCGACGCGGCACAAATCCGCTCCGGGCCGGTTCCCGAGATCGTGCTGGCACGCGCCAGCGCCGCGTTTGATGCGGGCGCGCATGGTGTCATCGCCAGCCCGCAGGAAGCCGCCGCCATCCGCGCGCTGCCCAACGCGGCGGGGCGGCTGATCGTGACCCCCGGCGTGCGCCCGACTGGCAGCGCCAGTGACGACCAGAAACGCATCGCCACACCGGCGCAGGCGCTGACCGATGGGGCGGATCACATTGTCGTCGGGCGCCCAGTCTGGCGCGCGGACGACCCGCGCAAGGCGGCGCAAGCGGTGGTCGCGGACCTGCCCGCGCGTTAAGGCAGGGTGACGAAGCCCGCCGCGCGCAATTCGGCATGGTCGGGATACCACATTGGCGCTTGCGGCAAGAGGGACAGCTTTTCGATAAAGGGTTTTGCAATATCCTGTTCACGGTAAATGGCCCTGTCGCGCGCCATTTCGCGGCGCGGGTCGATCATGCCGAAATACATGTTGCCGGGGCGCAGCGCATAGCCATGCAGCCCGATCCGGGCCTCGGGGGCCAGTGACCGCGCCGTGCCGCCCGCGAAGATCAGCGCGCAGGCAGAGGCGCAATGCCCCTCGACATGCGTCGCGATCCCTTGCGCCTGCAACACCGTGACCGCCCCGCGCGCTTCGGCGATATAGCCGCCATGGCTGTCGAGGATGATGCGCTTCACCTGCGGATGATCCTGCGCCAACGCGCGCAAATCGCGCGTCAGCCCGAAATCGACAAGCCCTGAAAATCGAAAGCTCTGGCCATCTTCAGCTACCCGCAGATCGTAGTCGGGGGGCGGCATGGTGCGCAGCACGCGAGTGCTGTCGGTCATCGCCATGCCCACACCCACCACCGCCAGCCCAGCCAGCGCAACCGCCAAGAGGCCGCGCAACACGATCACGTCGATGGGGGGCTGTCTGTCCATGAGCCTCCGACTTAGCGCACCCTTCGGCTATTTCATCCTTGCTCGATTTCCGCAGGGGGGGAGGGGCGCAAGCGCGCCCCCGGTCAACGCTTACAAAACGCGTTCGACCATCATTTTCTTGACTTCGGCAATCGCCTTGGCGGGGTTCAACCCCTTCGGGCAGGTCTTGGCGCAGTTCATGATCGTGTGGCAGCGATACAGCTTGAACGGGTCATGCAGGTCGTCCAGACGCTCGCCCGTGGCCTCGTCGCGGCTGTCGATCAGCCAGCGATAGGCATGCAGCAAGGCAGCCGGGCCGAGGTAGCGGTCGCCATTCCACCAATAGCTGGGGCAGGACGTGGAACAGCAGGCGCACATCACGCATTCATACAGACCGTCCAGCTTCTCGCGATCCTCGATCGACTGTTTCCATTCCTTGGCGGGGGTGTTCGACTTCGTCTCCAACCACGGCTTGATCGACGCATGCTGCGCGTAGAAATGCGTCAGGTCCGGGATCAGGTCCTTGATGACCGGCATATGCGGCAGGGGGTAGATTTTCACATCGCCCTTGACCTCGTCCATGCCGAAGATGCAGGCCAGCTTGTTGCCGCCGTCGATATTCATCGCGCAGGATCCGCAAATGCCTTCGCGGCAGGACCGGCGGAAGCTGAGGGTCGGGTCAATCTTGGTCTTGATGTAGATCAGCGCGTCCAGCACCATCGGCCCGCAATCGTCGAGATCGACGAAATACGTGTCCACGCGCGGGTTTTCGTCATCCTCGGGCGACCAGCGGTAAATCTGGAACTTGCGCAGATTGCCCGCGCTGTCGGGCTTGGGCCAGGTCTTGCCGGTGCGCATCTGGCTGTTCTTGGGCAGGGTCAGTTGGACCATGTGTGCCTCCTCAATTCAGGAACGGGGCAAGCCCGTCCGTGGCTAGACATCTCATCGTATCCGGGCGCGTGGCGATCTCGACCACCAGCGCGCTGGTGTCCGGGCTGACGGTTGGTTGCGCGGCGGCCATGGC